>JBBQYD010000579.1:0-3506 GCA_038209025.1 Verrucomicrobiota bacterium
GCTCACCACCCACGCCGGGTTCCGGGCGACCCACCTGGAGTATGCCGTGCAGAAGGGCGTTAATGTTTTCATGGAGAAAGACTTTGCGGCGGACCCGGGCGGCATCAAACGCATCCTCCGGGCCGGCGAGGCGGCGGAGAAAAAGAACCTCAAGATCGGCGCCGGGCTGATGTGCCGCCATTCCTCGGCACGCCAGGCGCTCATCCAGAAGATCCGCGATGGCGCGATGGGCGACATCCACCTCATTCGCGCCTACCGCATGGATTCCGGTTACATGATGGGCCCGCGCCCAAGCGCTGAAAACGAATTGCTCTGGCAACTCAGCCCCGGACATCCCTACCAATTCATGTGGTCTTCGGGTGGTGTGTTCATCGAATTGATGATTCACCAGATTGATGAGTGTTTCTGGATCAAGGATGCCTGGCCGGTGTCGGCCCATGGCGTCGGCGGACGCTTCGCCGGGAGCACTGATTGCAGCCAAAACCTCGACAGCTATTCCATCGAGTACACTTTTGCGGATGGCGCCAAGGCCCTCGTAACCGGCCGCTATATTCCGAAGTGCAACAACGATTTCTCCACCTACGTTCATGGCACGAAATGCGCCGCCAAGTTCTCCGGCGACATCCACGCCCCAACCACCTGGATCTATAAGGATCAACGCCTGGAACGGTCAAACATCGCTTGGCGGCCCGATAAGGAAACCGTCAACCCGTGGCAGGCGGAATGGGACGTCCTGCTAGGAGCCATTCGCAACAACCGCCCGCACAACGAGGCCCGGCGCGCGGCTCTTTCAAACCTCGGCGCGATCATGGGGCGCGCCGCCGTGCATTCGGGAAAAATGATCACTTGGGACGAAGCCATGGCTTCAGATTTCAAGTTTTGCCCGAACGTGGACGAACTCACGGCGAACAGCCCTGCCCCGGTGCAAGCGGATGCCCAAGGCCGCTATCCAGCCCCGATCCCGGGCCAGACGGTGGAGATCTAACAGCCGCATTAAGTGCGCCGGTTTGAGGTTTTCCCACGGGGCGCCCGGGAACCCTCAGGACGCAGTGGCAGAACGGGCGGGAACCTGGTCATCGCCAGTACCTGTTGGCTGTGCAGTTTGCGGGCCATGCAACGGACAACACGCCTGCCCCAAAAACGAGCAAACGAACCGTGGACACCTGGCTAGCCGACCCCTGCCACAGGCCAGTCATTCATTGAGAATAGGCTGTGGCAGGGCTAGCAAGTTGCATGCACAAATCTTCGGAACCTCGGTGGAAACGGGCCCACCACATGCAATATTTCTTCATTTTTTGCTTGAAAAATGGCTCCAAGTGTGGCGGAGTGTTGGGATTGAGTCTGATGGCACGGGGTTTGTATCCTATCCGTTGTTTCGGGTGGGTGTTCACTTGATGAAACTGTAACTTTGGGTTATGGTTTGCGTGCGTCAGGCTTCCGTTTTTTTGCGGTCAATTCATTCCGCAAACCATGATTTTTTTCGATCGCTCATTGGTATCACACGAGCGCCTTGCGAAAATCTTCCTGAACTGAAAACGGGTGGTACGCGTCTGAATTGTTTATGTTGAAAAGGAAACCGAGCAAATCGGCAAACGGGGCAAGCACAGGTAATGCCCGCCAAGGTGATCATTCCCAAAGCGGCAAAAACCGTCCTGCGCGCCGTCGGTTCATAATTTCCAGCAAGGCCCGGCCCCGCCCCGGCGGCACCGAACCCTCCACCCCGGCGCCTGCCCATCCCAAGCAAGCGTCCGCTCCAACCACCGGCGAGAAAGGCAAGGAAACGCCCGCCGCTCCGGTTCCCATCATGCCGGCAGCGGACATGGCGGAAACCCTCAAGACGCTCGTCGGCATCGCCCACGAGCACGGGCATGTCACCTACGACGATATTAACGACATTTTGCCCGATGGGCTCGCCCCAGAGGATTTGGACGAGCTTTACACCAAACTTCGTAACCTGGACATCGAAATTGTTGACCAGGCGGAGGTTGAGCGCGCCAAGCCGGCAGAACCGGATGAGGAAGAGGACTCCCGCCTCGAAGTGCTCGATGACCCCGTGCGCATGTACATGAACCAGATGGGCAAGGTCCCTCTGCTTACCCGGGAACAGGAAGTGGAAATCTGCAAGCGCATTGAGGAAGCCGAAACGGAGATGAAACGGCTGGTTTACAGCCTCGGTTTCACCGCCAAAGAGCACATCGCCATTGCCGAAAAACTGCTGTCTGAACCCCCGAAAGAAAGGTTCGACCGCGTAGTAGTGGACAAAAAAGTCGCCAACCGCGAGCGACATCTGCGTGACCTGCGCAACTTGATCAAGAAGGTGCGGTCCGTTGACACCGAGGTGGACGACAGGCACGACGAACTGCAGAAGGCCGCTCAGGCAAAGCGCGAAAAACTGGCCAAGGAGTTCGAAAAACAGGATAAGAAGCTCCAGGAAACTTTTCCCAAGTTTTTTTACAAACAGCGCGTGCTAGAGGACATGATTGTGGTTGCCGGCAACGTCCATGAAAAGTTCCAGTCCAGCCTTCGGCGGCTAAACGATCTGGAGTCCCACCGCAAATCCCACGAGCAACAAGCAGCCCTCCAGGGGGAAAAGACCAAAATCAAGGCTCTGGAACAGTTCGTTCGCATGAGCCGGGAAAACTTTTACAAGGTCTTCGATCAGCTTAAGAAAGCCGCCGACCGCGCCCACCAGGCAAAGACCCATATGGCGGAAGCCAACTTGCGCCTCGTCGTTTCGGTGGCCAAGAAATACACCAACCGGGGACAGTCGTTTCTGGACCTTATTCAGGAGGGCAACATCGGCCTCATGAAAGGCGTGGAGAAGTTTGAATACCGCCGCGGCTATAAATTCTCTACCTATGCCATCTGGTGGATTCGCCAGGCCATAACCCGGTCCATTGCCGATCAGGCCCGCACCATTCGGATCCCGGTCCACATGATCGAGATCATGAATAAACTGTGGCGCGCGCAGAAGCAACTCACCCAGGAATTGGGACGCGAGCCAACCCCGGAGGAGATCGCGGACGAAATGCATATGCCGGTAGCCCGCATTAACTCGCTCCTGAAAATGGCGCAGCAGCCTATTTCGCTGCATGCCCCGGTCGGCGATGACGGTGACGTCAGCGTGGGCGACTTCATTGAGGATAAATCCGCTGAAAACCCATCGGACGTAACGAGTTACAGCTTGCTGAAGGAAAAGTTGGGGGATGTCTTGACCAGCCTTACCGAGCGCGAGCGCAAAATCCTCGAAATGCGCTTCGGACTGGTGGACGGCTACGAGCGCACCTTGGAAGAGATCGGGAAGATGTACAACGTCACCCGCGAACGCATTCGTCAGATCGAAGCCAAAGCGTTGCGCAAGCTCCGCCACCCCACCCGCGTGCGCCATTTGCAGGGATTCCTCGAATCCGAAGAAGAAGCCGCCTGACATAGCGGCTATTGACCAGCAAGCAGCGGTAGATGGAGGTTCCGCTCCATCCGAGCCTTACTGGTGTCACCCATCGAGT
>JBBQYD010000580.1:0-3506 GCA_038209025.1 Verrucomicrobiota bacterium
TGGGTTAAGAAAGCCGGCGCCAAAGGCTGGTTTTACCAATTCGGCAAAGGCCGGGACGAGCACGCCCAATTGTGGGACCCGGATTTTGTGGACCCGATCTTTCTGGAGAAATTTGGACGTTTCCTCGCGGCCATGTCCGCGAGATATGACGGAAATCCCCAGGTGGCTTTTGTGGATATCGGGTCTTTCGGCCTCTGGGGCGAAGGTCACACGTTCATGAGCAGCCAGGTGCCCGAAGCCGAGACGCTGGAAATTGTAAAGAAACACATCGACCTGCATGTAAAATATTTCACCAAAACGCTCCTTTGCATCAGTGATGACGTAGCCGGCCACGACCAACCGGGCCGTCACTTTCCCGAGACCGACTATGCCTTATCCAAGGGCGTGACGCTGCGGGATGACAGCATCCTCGTGCAGCCGCCGCCGCGCTCGTGGTATCATGCGGAGATGGCCCAGGCGTTCTGGCCGCGCCTGCCGGTGATCCTCGAGCATGAGCATTATGGCGGGTCCAAAGCGCGCCAGGCCTGGGGTGATGGCTCGCGGCTGCTCCAGGCCATTGAGGAGTACCACGCCAGCTATCTGTCCATTCATTGGTGGCCGCGCGAATTGCTGGCGGAGAACCGCTCCCTCATTGAGCGGATCAACCGCCGGATTGGTTATCGCCTTCATCTCCGGGAACTCTCCTGGCCCCGCGAGGTTTTCGTGGGCCGACCCTTTGAAGTGCGCAGCACCTGGGCCAACACCGGAGTGGCTCCCTGTTACCCGGGCGCCTTCGCCGCCTTTACCATCAAGGATGAGAACGGGGGCATCGTCTCGGTGCTCTCGGACGAGTCGTTCAACCTGCGCGATCTGCCTCCCGGACCTTCCACCAACGCTCCGGTGCGCGAGCGCAAAGGTGAGTTTGTGGTCGGGCGTGTTGCCCCCGTGACTCGCCCCGGCGAGTACTCCCTCTATGTCTCTGCCGGACTTCGGGACGGAACCCCGCGCATCGCTCTCCCGCTGGCCGGCAACGATGGCCAGCGACGATACAAAATGGGTCCAATTACAGTCGCCCGGTAACGAGCGCACCTCCCTATGCGCGTGAAGTCAACCGGCGCCACCGCCCCGCCTTCGGTTGAACGTTCAAGCGCTAAGCCGGCCTGTTTTCCGGCCGCGAGTTGATCACGGCCATCGCCAGCCAAAGGACCCCGAACCCGAGCAGGGTGAGCCCGATTCGGCGGAACCAGCTTGGATCTTTGGTGTTTTCCGCCAGCAACCGCACGGTCATCGGCTTGCCAGTCTCGGTTTGCAGCACCTGCGAGAAGGTGTAATGCACACCGCGCGTGGGCAGGTTGACTCGCAATGGCGACACCTTGGCAACGGTAACCTGCTGCGCCTTCTCCAGTTTATCCCACTGCAATCCGGCCACATCGCCATCCAGGTATGCGGTTGATTCAAAGGCTCCGCCAATCCGCTGCTGCCCCCGCCCGTCCCAAAGTTGAACGGTTTGATCCCCCAGGCGTCCGGCATTCTCATAGTAATAGCTGTTTTGCGCGGAAATAAGATTACTGCTCTGGGCCTTGCGCACGTCCGCTTCCACCTGCTTCAGTTCCCGCGACTTCTCGTCCTCCACAAAGCCCTTGGCTTTTGCCCGGTTGAGGCTGTTCACCGCCACCCGCAAGTCGCCACCGCTCAGGCTGTCACGGGCGGCCTTCAACCCCGACTGAACCTCCAACGTTTGCTGGTCTTTGGCGGCTCGCTGTTGCTCGTTGTATTCGGAAAGCGAATAGACCTGCACCATCGGCATGGCGGCGTCACTGGTCCGGCTCATCGAACCGGCAAAGCGGCTGTATTCGTAATCCGGCGGCAGGAAGATGTCCCAATGCGCATTCTTCATGGGCACGTCAAAGGTCGGTGAAACCAGGTTGAATTCGCCACTGTGCTTGGGAAAGGGATTGTTCCCGATGAATGTCAGTTCGATGGCGATCGGCGCCTCGGAGGCCACCTCCCGGGTTAGCGGCAGCAGGAATTTTCCATCCCGTTTGCTGGGGCGCACCGGATCACCCGCCACAAACGCGGACCAGATGGTGTTCCCGGGCGGCAGGTTGAGTTCGAGATGTTGACGCCCGTTGTTGCGCACACTGAGCGAAACCTCGGTCATGACCTGGCCGTCATCGGCCACCACCGTGGTCAGGCGCGCGCTGTCGATCAACGCCTGGAGCACCTCGGCTTCATCAAACCTCTTTGCCTGCACGTTGAGCTGATAACCGGGGCGCAGGTAACGATACGCCAGCACGGTGGCCGCATCCACTTTCCCCGCCCACCCGGGCAATTCCCGAACATCCACTTTGCTGAGCAGTTCGGTGGCTGATTGCTCAGCCACCTGCAGCGGCGGACGGGCAATCAACGAAACAAAACCGGTTTCCCGCTCCACTCCCAGGGCCTGAACCCCTTCCATCGCGATCAGGTTTGTGTCGGCGGACTTCGGAAATTCCCAGGTGGCCGTAAGGATGTATTCGCCCCGGACTTTGCTCTGCAATTCCACCCGCCATTCGTCATTCGTTTGATCGCGCCGCCGAACCTGCGCCCCCGTGATCTCGATGTTCTTGAACGCCGAGGGAATGCGCAGGCGAAACTCTTTGATCGGCGCGTTGACGATCTCATACTTTACCTGGGTGCGTCCGCTGACCAGGGTTTCAGCCACCGTGACAATGTTCATGATCTCCGCGCGGACCCAGGGTTCCACACTTTCCACGGCGACACTCAGCGACCAGGCGGGGGTGGCGCCTGGCTCAGCGGTGATGAATTTGTAAGCCAGGGCGCTGGCTTGCGGGTGCGTTGAGCTTTCTTCCGATCCGCTCGGAACGCCCGCGGAGGCATAGGGAATCTCCGTCAACCCCGCCAGTGAGCCCGTCTTCACGGCGAACCCGGGTTCCGTCACCACCGTGATGAAGCCGCTCAGTTTCTCGGCTCCCAGTGGATGCACCGCGGCGATGGCCATGTCCCGCGGCGGTTCCTTGTAATTTCTGGCCAGTGCCAGGCTCAACTGGTAGGTGCCCGAGAGGCGCTCCTTGAGGGCGACTTCCAGAATCCGACTGGCACCTTCCCGGCGCTCGATCCATTGCGAGATGTTGGTGCCCGACACCGACTCCACGCGATAATCCGCGGGCAGGACAACGCGCAGCCCAAAAAGACCGGCACGTTTGATGGTGTAATCCACCTGGACAGCCGCCTGGGCCGATTCCGCTCCCAGCCGCACTTTCTGCCGCACGACAGCTTCCACCTGGGGCTGGATGGTTTCGGCGCGGACCCGCAACTGAAAATCCGGCTTCAGAAACCGAAATGCGCTCGCCAGCGCTTCCTTGAAGTCCGGCACGTTCCGCTTGAACTCCTCAGTATCGATGCGCTGCAACTCCTGAGATTCCTGCACTGTCAGGGACAACTCCTCCCCACCCCGGAAGGCAATCGCGCCGGTCTCCCGCTTGATGTCGAGCGCGTGCGGGATTTCGAGCCGGATCGTGGCCGGC
>JBBQYD010000581.1:0-3488 GCA_038209025.1 Verrucomicrobiota bacterium
TGGCGGGGAAACTGAACTGCGCCAGCCCCGCGCGCGTGCTGACGGTGAGTTCGGTTTCAATGCCGTTGTCGGCCCGCACGCGGTAATAGCCGGGCGACGCCGATTCATTATCGTGGGAGAAGGCGAGGGCGAATTTGGAGAAGTTTGCACCCGGAGCCGCCGTGACCGGCAGGACCGTGGGCAGAAAAGGAATGTCCTTCAAGCAGGTGACGCCGCGACCGCTGAAATGCGTGAGGCTGAAGCCCTCGATGGCTTTGTCGGGATACCAGTAACCGCCGGAGATTTTGTTGGCGTGGGTCGTGTCCGGACTCCAGGCCAGCATGCCGCGCGGCGCGACCGCGCCGGGATAGACATTGCCCGTGTCAAAAGCGATGCCGAACTTCGAGCCCGGACTTGGCTCAGTGCCGATGAAGGGATTGACGAAACCGGTCAGGGACGTTGTTTCCGCCCCGCCGGCGGCAACGGACTGGAATAATGCGGCGGCAACAATCCCGACGGTGATAATCACCCGGCCGGTGCGGATGCTTTGGGTTATGATTGGTTTCACGTCTTATGGTTTCTTTGGTGGATCGTGTTTGTTCGCGACTCGAAGTTTAAGGCCCAAACACAGCCGGGTCGCTGGCGAGCGAGGCAGGCGGGCAGGTGGCTGACTCCACGCCCAATATCCGGTTGGGCGTCTCGCCCATGATCAATTCAAGGGTCCCGCCATTCATAATATCTGCGTGGCGAAACCAGACCTGATTCAGTGGCTTGCCCTTGAGACGGATGCTTTGGACGTATTGCTTCTCCCGCGAAGCGCCATTTGCAATGATGCTGAAGGTTTTCCCGTTCGTCAGCGTGATGACGGTCTTTTCAAACACCGGGCTGCCCACGTCATAAACCGGCAGGCCGGGCGTGACCGGATAAAATCCCATCATCGAGAACACCGCAAAGGCGCTCAACCCGCCGCCGTCTTCGTCGCCTGGGATGCCGAAATAAGTGTCCGTGAAAAACGCTTCGAGCAAAGTGCGCACGCGCTGCTGGGTTTTCCACGGAGCGCCCAGACGGTTGAAGAGGTAGGGAATCGGGAGGCTAGGTTCATTGCCCATCGAGAATTGCCCCACCATTCCCGTGGAGTTGGCAAAATCCACGTAGAACGGTCGCGAATCTTCATGCACCCTATGGTTGTAGGCGCTGTAATAGCCGGCATATGTTTCATGGACTTGCGGTTCGATCCACCTCGCATTCCCAGTGCTCATTCTTTAACGAGCTTGACCTCGCGGGAGACGGAATCAATGGCCCATTGCATTCCGGCCGGCTTGCGGGGCCGGCTGTCCAGGCCGCTGACCAACTCCACAAAGTTGGTGGGCAGGCGTCCCTTTTGCTGGATAAAGATACGAAGCTGTCCGGTCAGGAACGGATCGGCCTGGCCGGCCAGAGCTTGGTCGGCATTGCTTTTCGCCGGCGGCGCAGGCTTCTGGCCGCAGCCAGCCAGTAGCAGCGAGGCCGAAACCGCGAGGAGGAAGATGGTTCGCATAGTCAAGTGGGGGTGTTCATGGGGCTGGAGGGATGGGTTACGCAGGCACGCGAACGCTAAGGGCAGCGAGCCGGGTCCAGGTTGAGCCAGTGACCTTGTCCGTCGGATGCCTGCCAAAACTTGGGCAGCACCGGTTCGGCATGGCCATCGGCAAAGACGACGTTCCCGCGTTTGTTGTGGCGGATGGTAATGTCGTCACCCATCCAGCCATTGCCCGGGCCGCCGCCGGGACTGCCGGCCACGGTGAAACGCCCATCGTTGACGATGCTGCCAGTATCGGGAATTTCCCAGGCGTCTCCCGGCTTGTGGGTGGCTTTTTCTTCCGCCACCATGATCTTATGGGACGGCCCCTTGACGCTGGCGAGTTTGAAGCGGTAGCTGACCCCACTGAGGTCGATGATGGTGCTGATGCCGGGGTTTACAGTGCCATTCAGGCCGTAACTGGTGACCGTATAGCTGTAATTGTAGTAGGGGGCGCCGTCGGCGATTCGGGCGGAATTGTCCCGGTCCATGGCACAGCGGAACAAATTCGTGTTGATCCTTCCCAAGCCCGCGGTGATCGGGCTCTTATCCAACGTGTACGGCGCCTCGTTCCGCCAGTAAATCCAATCTTCGGCATGGAAACCGTAAGTGCCGCGGGAGCCACAGGCAGGAAAAGTGTCCTGGTTGTCTGCGATGTACATGAGCATGCCGAGGGAGATTTGCTTGTTATTGTTCAGGCAACTGATCTGCGCGGCCTTGGCCTTGGCCCTGCCCAGGGCCGGCAGCAGCATCGCCGCCAGGATGGCGATGATGGCGATCACGACCAGCAGCTCGATCAGAGTGAAGCCTGGTGGCCAGCCGAGGCTGGCAGATGCTTTGCGATGTCTTCGTGTCATACCCGCACAGCTTCTCCGACCAGGGAACACCTGTCGCGGGGGGATCGTGCCAAAATAAGGAGGGGGGGGATCGTGCCAAAAGGCCGCCGTTCTGCCTGGCGGACGGCGTTGACACCGAGGTGTTCCCACGCTTTCTCGACGGGTTCGCCAAGGCGGTGACAAAGAAGGAAGGCATCCGGCAGTTGTTCATCTTGGACAACGCCTCCTGGCACATGGCCTGCCGACTCCGCTGGCATCACTTCGAGCCCAGGTTCCTTCCAGGCTGAGCTCGCGCAGACGTCGCCGGTCCTGGGCAAAGCCATTCCTGGCACGATACCCCCCCTTATTTTGGCACGATTCCCCCGCGACAATCATTCGGGGGGGGTGGCATTCTGGGCGGGTAACCTTAAGTCGCACATCCAACGGAAAGAAATAGTCGATCAAAACACCAAACAGGCTGATATGAAAAATGTAAAATGGATAATCGGGCTGACGATGCTTATTTCGCCGGCGGTCATGGCGGATATCAGCTTGAACTTCGAACACCCGGTGAACGTTCGGGACACTGCGGGTTCTGGCACAACGATCACGTACGACTTTGCGGTGAACGGGTCGGGCAATGTAACACTTGATGCTTCGACGACCAGCTTGGTAGCGAACATTATCACCAGCGTGAATCTTTGGGACGGAAGCGTCGGAACCGTGACTGACCCCTTGTTGTTCGGCACAACGTTCCAGATCTTAATGTCCTCCTCTTCTATCGTTACAGCAAACAGATCGTTCACGATGGACGGACGCTACTCTACCGGAATGATCGGTGTTAGTGGTAACAATTCCAGCCGGATTGACGGAGTAGATGCCGCCAACGACATGGAACGTCTTACCTTCACACTGACGAGCGGAAGCCCCCTGATTACGCTAAGGTCGTTCAATTGGGATTTCGCTTCAACCGCAGGCTCTTTAGCGGATGCCAAGCTTCTCGATGGCGATACGAGCGTTACATTTTTTGACATGGCCGCCACGTTTACCGGTTTACCCTCGACATACGGAACGATGGACACCTCCGCCGCCGGTCTTACGCTCGGTGGCGGTGCTAACGCTCTGGTCTTCACAAG
>JBBQYD010000582.1:0-3480 GCA_038209025.1 Verrucomicrobiota bacterium
GGTGGGCGCGCGGTCAACGACCGGTGTGATGGCGGTACTGCCCGCCGATCATGTCATCCCCGAGGAAAAAAAGTTTCAGCGGGTGCTCGGCGATGCCTTTGACCTGGCCGCGCGCGGTCAGGCCATGGTGACGATTGGGATTAAGCCGACCGAGCCGGCAACCGGCTACGGTTACATCCGTGTGGGTGAGCCGCTGCCTGCCCCCGTTGGCGGCAAACCATATGGGACCGCTTTCTTCCGGGCCGAGCAATTTGTGGAAAAGCCACAGTTGGAAACCGCGCTGGAGTACCTGAACAGCGGCAAATACCGGTGGAACGCGGGCATGTTTATCTGGTCATTCGTTACGGTAACCGAAGGATTGCAGAAGCATCAGCCTGACATGTATGAAGCCTGCCAGCGGTGGTTCCGGGTGGCGGCCAACCCCGCCAGCCTCAACAAGGTTCTCGCTCGCGAGTATCCCGGGATTCGCAAAATTTCCATCGATTACGCGCTCATGGAGAAGGCACACAATGTCATTGTGGCCGATGGCGCATTTGCCTGGGACGACCTGGGCTCGTGGACCGCGCTGGCACGCCATTTAAAGGCCGATGCTGAAGGCAACACGGCTGTGGCGGAATTCATCCATGTGGATGCCGCCCGGAATATTGTCTTCGATGCCCGATCGAAGGGGCGACGCACCCCCATCGCGGTGGTCGGGCTCCGGGATTCAATCCTGGTGCAAACCGATGATGCGGTGTTGCTCGCGCATAAGAGCCAGGCCCAGAAGATTAAAGACCTGGTGAAAAGATTGTCCGAGCACCCCAAATTCAAAAAGCTGGTTTAAGGGTTGTGGCGGGATGAAGATGAGAGGCTTGCCCCGGTTGCGCCTGGTATCAGCGGGGTTTCAGGCGACATCCTGCGGATCATAGTATCCGTGAAACATCCAGCACCTGCACCTGGCGGCCACCGCCGGGCGCAGGACTGTCGAGCGATACGAGGCGGCCATTCGGGCTCGCGCAAGGATGCAGATCGCACCGCCACTCCCCGTTATATATCGAGGGCGAAAGGAATTCCCCCAGTTCGATGCGGCGTCCGCTGGGGATGTGGAACAGGTACGGATGCTGAAGGCGGTTTTTGTCGGGATACGTATCGTTCAAGACCCACTGGTTTTTGTGCCGCGGGAGAAACGTGTTATGGCCGTTGCGCGTCATGACCTCCGGCCCCACAACCTCCACGTGGTCGGTCCGGTCACGGTACAGGTAGAACCGGTCGCCATGCGAAGGATGCCAGGCCCAGGCCATTACGTGGCGTGGATCGCGCCAGACAAAATGCGACGTCTTTCCGTGAGGATCAAGAATGTGCAGGTTGCGACCATCCAGGTCCGCGGTGAACATCCGGGTGGCGAAACTTTTGCCCTCCGCTTCGCCCCGCCAGCGGTGCAGAAACAAGAAACGTGAGCCGTCGGTATTGAAGAGCAGGTGGTTGAACCAGTGCTTGGCCCCGCGCGAATAGCCGCCGGGAAACAGGATGGCCGCGGCCTGGGCAAAACTGATCAGGAGTTCCTGTCTGCCGGTGGCGAGATCGATTTTCCAAATGCCGGCATTGTCAGGCGCGGGGTGCTCCGCGTGGGGGTCGGGCAAGCCGGGGTAGCCGTAGCCCGGGCGGGTGTCGTTTAAGCGCCGGAAGTCCGGCGCGAGTGCCCACCGGCCGTTCGGGCTCACACAGTAGAAAGGGCAGGGGAGGGTGCGCCGTTTTCCGGTATGCACGTTCAGTATGTGCGCGACAAAATGGTTTTCCTCGCGGTCATTCCAGAGGACTTCATCATGGTGCCCCGGGAGCCACTGCAACATGCAGCCCTGTTGCCAGTTCCAGGCACGGCTGACGCCGAGGTCAAGCCAGCGATCGTTCTCGCGCAAATCGATCATTCCTACCCGCAGTTCGTCGTCGGCCGTGGGTGATCGGTGCTCGAACGCCACGGTGTTCGCCAGCAGGTAGCGGTCCGAATGGCTGAACAGGAGCTTGTCGTAATAGCCGCGCCAATGAAACCGTGGTCCGCGGGTCACCACCCGCCACGGAGGCGGCGCGGGGGTCGCCCGCAGGCGGGGGAGCGGAAACGTGGCGATCGCCAGCGCCTGGGCTGTTCGGATGAGAAACCCCCGCCGGGAAAAAGCCGGGTTGGGCTTCGCGCTCATTTTCTCAAAACGACAATCCGGTTCGTATTCGTGCCTTTGCTCATATTATCCACGCCCCAGCAGTTCGCGGTCTTGGTAAACTTTTGATCATTGATGAGGACCAGCACCGGGGTAAGGCCCGCCGCGATGCCGCAAGGCAGAACGGCTTTCTCCAGCAGGACCGTGCCGGACATGACTTCACCCACTTCAAATGCGACGTAGCCCCCGGGTTTGAGCACCCGGTGCAACTCTCGCAAAACCTCAGTCATGACCGCCTGCCACCGGTCAATTTGCGTGGGAACCGTCAACTGAACTGAGTTGGCATCGACACCCAGGAACCAGCAGCGCAGCCAATTGTCATTGGCATACTGCACGACATTCAAGAACGGCGGAGAGGTGACGACCAGGTCCACGCTTTCGGCGGGAATTTCAGGGGTTGCCTGCGCCGGGCCAATGAGCAACGTCTGCCGGTTTGCCACCTGCTCCAGGGTTCTCCGATGTTCCGGCGTCAGGTCCTTCAGCAGTTGCCGACTTTTCCGGAGGATGATGTGCCCGACATTTCGCGCCGGCGGCACCTGCCCACGTTTATCGTTTATGCGCTGTTGCGATTTAACCGAAGTGGCCTGGTTCGGTGGCAGCGTGTAAACGGAAAAGAATCCCGGCGAATGCCCGGTCAAACGGTTCAGCGATACCATTGCGATCCAATCATCAACGCCATCCAACTCACTTTTATCTATCCGCTCCAGCAGGTAGCGTTTCAAGGACGATATCGCGCGCAGAGTGGCCGGATGATAGAAGGCGAGCAATCCTTCGGGTTCCTCCGCCGGGCGGTCTAGAGGTATTTGCCTCAAGCGCGCTTCGACCTCCTCAGGCGTGGGTGGTTGCAGG
This sequence comes from Verrucomicrobiota bacterium, assembly GCA_038209025.1. Lineage (GTDB taxonomy): Bacteria > Verrucomicrobiota > Verrucomicrobiia > Limisphaerales > UBA8199 > JBBQYD01. The sequence continues at coordinate 3,039 of JBBQYD010000582.1, forward strand.
CGCGGACGTGTCATCGTAAGGCTTAGGGGATTGATATCGTTGCCCAGCGGCACACGTCCAAGCAACGCCGCTTCGAGCGGCGTTGTGCCCCGGCCCATGAACGGATCATAAACCCGGCCGCCGGGACGGGTCAGGCGCTCAATGAAAAACCGCGGGAGTTGGGGTTTGAAACAGGCGCGATAGGAAATCTCGTGGAGCGAATGTGCCTGCCGCTGCCGCGCCGTCCAGAACTCGTTGACATAAGTCGGAACCGCTCCCGGGTTGCCGTCGGGTTTCTCATATCGGGTTGAGAAAGTTCGGGAACGCTGGCCGAATCCCTCAAATGCCTGGACTTCTTCCTCAAAGCGGCTGGCGCAAAACTTGGAAATTACTGGCGTCGAAAAATTCAGCGGCAGTTCGAGTATCGCCGAGGTGTTTTGCGCGACTGGGACGAATGATGGTC
>JBBQYD010000583.1:0-3471 GCA_038209025.1 Verrucomicrobiota bacterium
CCAGCAGATCGCCGTGGACGGGAGCAGCATCCTGGCCTTCAACTGGCAGAACCGCCCGCGCACCGCGCCGCTGGAAATCGAACTGGGCAGCGGCGACCAGCTTGTGGACCTCGCCAACAACCAGTCCGTGCCCATGGACGTTTATTTCGAGCAGGACGGCTGGCGGAAAGTGCGCTTCGTCGCGCGCGACGTGCCCGCCATGGGTTACAAGGCCTACGCCATCCGCGGCCTGGACCCGGCGGCGCACAAGCCAAACGAGAAGCTCGACGGCGAGACCCTCGAAAACCAGTTCTACCGATTGACGGTCGATGCCACGACCGGCGGCCTGAAGAGCCTTTTTGATAAATCCGCCAGCCGGGAGCTGCTCGATACCAACGCGCCCTACAAGCTCAACGAGTATCTTTACGTGAGCGGCGGTGAAGGCTCGCTCATCCTCAACTTCACCTTCGGCACGCCACCCGCGAACCTCACCATCCATGAGCCGGAGAAAGCCACCATCACCAGGGCCGTCAAGACGCCGCTGGGCCAGCGGTTGATCGTGGAAACGAAATCGAAGAACACCCCCAAAGTCATCAGCGAATACCTGCTTTACGACTCCCTCAAGCGGGTGGAGATCGTCAACACCGTCGAGAAAGACGAGGTGCGCGCCAAGGAAGCGGTCTATTTCGCGTTTCCGTTTGCCGCGCAGACACCGGCGCTCGAATACCAGATACAAAACGGCTGGTGCCGGCCCAACGAGGACCAGATGCCCGGCGCCTGCCGCGAGTGGTTCACGCCCCAGAACCTGGTCCATGTGCGTGACGGCGATTTCTCGGTGGCCTGGGCCACGCCCGACGCTCCGCTGGTGACCCTCACCGACATCAACCGCGGCAAATGGCTCGCGCACCTGCCGATCAAGAATGGCCATGTGTATTCCTATGCCATGAACAACTACTGGTTCACCAACTACCGTGCGCAGCAGGGCGGGCGGTTCGTGTTCCGTTACGCCATCACCAGCGGACGCGCGTTGGGCCGCGAAGACCTGGCTCGCTTCGACGAAGACACGCGCACCCCCGTGCTCGCGTACCCGTTCCTGTCGTCGTTTTCGGCGGCGATCTCCCAACTGGACCGGCCCATGCCCGTGAGTGGCGGCTCGTTCCTCACCTGCGATGCACCCAACCTTGAGATGGTCGCGCTCAAGGAAGCCGAGGACGGCCAGGGGTTCATCCTGCGCTTCCGCGAAATCGCCGGTCGCAGCGGCGAAGCGGTGATCAAGATGCCGGTGTTCCACGCCACCGAAGCACAGCTCTGCAACGGGGTGGAAGACAACCAACGGAAGCTCGTCCTCGCCGGCGATGCCGTAAAAGTGCCTTACAAGCCCTATTCGTTCACGACGGTGCGCCTGAAAACCGGGCGGCCCGTGGTGAAGACCGCCAGAAAGTGAGGCGGCGCGGGGTTGCGCCGGGGTGGCCATACCGCTCCCGCAGGACTCGCTCCCAGGTGCGGAGGTCTGCCAGCCATCCGCGGCGGTGGCGATCCATGCGTCCCACGGGCCGGGTCGCGGAGCCTGCCCTTCAGCCCGATTTTCCGCTCATTTCAGCGACCGGCTGAAAAACTCCCGCTGCAGCCGCAGCAGCAAGGGAATGGAGGCGAGCAGGCCGATCAAATTGGGGATCGCCATCAAGCCGTTCAGGGTGTCAGCGATGTCCCAGACCAGGTGTAGCGAGCCGGTCGCGCCCAGGTAAACAAACCCCAGCCAGGCGCACCGGTAGGGCATGGCGGCTTTTGCGCCCAGCAGATAAACGATGCCCGTTTCCCCATAGTAACTCCAGCCGATGAGCGTCGAGTAAGCAAATAATATCAGCCCGCCGGTGACCACCAGGGAACCGAAAGTGCCGGGCAGCCCCGTCTCAAAGGCCTTGACTGACAACGCCGCGCCCGTCAGGCCGCTGCTCCAGGTGTCCGTCAAGAGGATCACCAGCCCGGTCGCGGAGCAAATCAGCACCGTATCCACGAACACCTCGAACACGCCATACATGCCCTGCCGCACCGGATGGTCCGTAACCGCGGAACAGTGGACCATGGGCGCGCTGCCCAGCCCGGCCTCGTTTGAAAATAGGCCCCGGGCAATGCCGTAACGCATCGCCATCATCATCGTGCTGCCGGCAAAGCCGCCCACCGCCGCCGTGCCGGAAAACGCACCGTCAAAGATCAACCCGAAAACGTGCGGCAGTTTGCCGGCAAACAGCACCATCACCACCACGGCCCCGCTCAGGTAGAACAGCGCCATGAAGGGCACGAGCCATTCGGTTACCCTGACAATAGACTTGATGCCCCCCAGAATGACCATCGCCGTCAGGACGACCAGGGCGATGCCGGTCATCCAGGTGGGGATATTGAAAGAAGCCTTGAGCGCGTCGGCCACCGAATTGGCCTGCACCATGTTCCCGATGCCAAAGGCCGCCAGCGCGGTCAGCAATGCGAACGCGCCGCCCAGCCACGGCCAGCCCAGCCCCTTTTTCAGCACGTACATCGCTCCGCCCCGCATGCTGCCGGAGGAATCGGTTTCCCGGTAGTGCATCGCCACCACGATTTCCGCGTACTTGGTCGCCATGCCGAGCAGCCCGGATACCCAGAGCCAGAACACCGCGCCGGGGCCGCCGATGTAAATGGCCGTCGCCACGCCGGCAATGTTGCCCACGCCCACCGTGGAGGCCAGCGCGGTGGCCACTGCCTGGAACGGGCTGACATCCCCCTGCCCGCGGCCGCGCTGGGTAATTTTGCCCAGCACCTCGCGCAGGGCAAAGCCCAGGCGGCGGAACTGGACAGCGCCAGTCAAGAGGGTGAGCAGGAGTCCCGTGCCCATCAGGAGCACGATCGTGGGCCAACCCCAGACATACCCGTTGATGGTCGAATTGAGGCGCTGAAGTGTCTCAGTCATGGTGCAGGCGCAAATCTAAAGGGACCAAACGCCAACTTCAAGAAGCACCTTCATCAACAATTTCGGGCGCGCGGCTACCCGGGGAAACCCCGGGGCGTTGTTCCGGAGTCGCCCCGATTTTCACTTCAGCCCGGATGTGCGATGCTCACACCCATGATCGTGAGAAAGATCGGACAAAACAGCGTGTTCCAAGCAATCAAAACCGCCGCCGGGCGGTGCGGCATGCTGGCGGGGGTGCTCGCGGCTTGCGTGAACGCCGAAGCCGCCAGCCGGCTGGTCGCGTGGAAACGTACGTAATATGCACCATCATGCGGGCGATCGCGAGCCCGACGCGCGGGCCGCCGCCCTTGGCGTAATCGCCGTGGTTCCATTCAGGGTCCTGCATGATCGCCTGCCGGCCCACTTCGTTGAAGGCGATGGCTTGCGCGCCCTCGCGGGCCGTCGTCGCCATCGCGAGCACGCGACGCGTGTACATCGGAAACTCGATGCTGAAGAGCAGCGCCTGCATTCCACCCATCGATCCGCCAATGACCGCGTGGAGCTCGCTCACG
>JBBQYD010000584.1:0-3466 GCA_038209025.1 Verrucomicrobiota bacterium
GCCAATGTTCATCACCGTTTTGATCGTCGGCCGTTTGCTGATGTTGGCAATGTTCGCGTTGGCAACCGTCCGGTTGGGAATGGCGACCAAATGGCCGTCCAGGTTGCGCACCCGGGTGCTGCGCAGCCCAATGGTCTCCACCACGCCATCGATTCCGTCGAACTGAATGCGATCACCCACCCGGAAGGGGCGATCCGCAAAGATCGCCACCGCCCCGAAAAGATTTGAAAGGGTGTCCTGGGCCGCCAGACCAACGGCCAGCCCGCCAATGGAGAGCGAGGCCAGCAACCCGGTCACATTCATGCCCAGGTTTTGCGAAGTCACCAGCACGGCGACAATTAAAACAAAAATCTTCAACGTTTTGCTGATGATCGGGAATAATTGTGTGTCCATCAGGCCTTCCTGGCTGTCCTTGGCCTTTTGATGCCAATAGTTCACCAGCAGATCCACGATCTTGATCCCAACGTAGGTGATCGAAGCGGCCACCACGATTTTGAGCCCGTTTGAAATGAACCTGGAAGCCCACTCGGGCCAGGCAAAGACGCGCAGGCCGATGTGGAGCAAAATGACAAACGCAACCACTTTCACCGGACCACGCAGCAATTCCAGGAACAGGTCGTCCAGGGTTGTCGTGGTTTTCGCCGCCCACTTCCGCAGCTCCACCTGAATGATGTAATCCAGCAGTTTGGATACGTAGAATGCCAGTATGATGTAAATGAAGGACGCCAGGTACTGCCAAAGCGGGTTTCCGAATACCTCCGTCCGCAATGGCTCGATGCGGTCCAACCCGAACGTCAGGACGGAATCAGGGTGCTCCATGGCTGTCTTGGAAACAGTGTCCGTGGGCGCCGGGCTCGCATTCGTTCCAGCTTCTGCGGGCAAGACCTCTTCAGCATTCGTGACGGCGGCCAAGGTCGGCCCGGCGTGGCAGAACATCAGCAGCAGCACTACCAGTGCCCTGGTTCCCAACAAACTCTCCAGTGTTTTTCTTAAGTTCATTTTCATCCAATTTCGGGTCCAAGCTTATTCAGAACGGCCGGGCACGCAAGGGCGAGAATTCGGTGGATTGAAGCCCCTGAATGAGGTCCGTGCTCGCTTGCGCCCCCCCCCGGCACCCAACCGGAGCCGTTTGCATCGGTTATCTACTCCGTAGCCTCCAGCGCAAGTTGGATCAGCTATTGGTAAGAGCGAATGACTTCCCCGCCCGCGCCATAGGTGACGTCACATCTCCCGCCCCAGACCGAAGGCTTTCCGGATCCGGTAAGGCGCAGCCGGGTCCGCGACCCGCAGGCACCTATCGCCGGGCAATGCCTTGTCATCAGATGGCTGCCACCGTGAGCTGATTGCCGGGAAGCAAACCCGGGACAAATTTCCTCTTGACGCCGGCGCGCGGCTCTTGATAAACCCGCCCCATGTTTGGTGAGACCAAAAAGCAATTCTCCCTCACCCGCGCAGCGCTGAGTACGCGCGGCCGCGCAAAAAGCAATTTCCTATCAGTTCATGAATAGCAAACAAGCCACTTCTCTAATTATCGGATGCGCTGTGATCTTCCTATTGGCTCTGTTTCCGCCGCGAGAGCACGCAGTCGAACGACGATCAACACCTGGCCCCTCACGCGGTTTCCTATTCTCACCCTCGTTAGGCGTGTGGTCGAGAGGGGGCCTCACCAGTATGGTGGAAGTAAATACCGGAAAAATGCTCGCCGAGTGGGCAGGCGCGGCCTCCCTTACCGGGATCTGTTTGGTTGCCTTTCGCCGTTCACCCTTAAAACCTGGGGCTGGCGATGGCGATGAGTCAGCGTGAAAGCAACGGGTTTGGGTGCCTTTAAGCCCTTCCATGCTGCGCGCCGCCGGGGCGCAGCCCTCGGGTGGCCCGGGGGCGGTTCTGAGCAGCGGGAAAGCACAACCGTGCTTAACGGTCCTAAAGGGTATCGAACGGACTTTTGACCCTGGCCAGGTACTCCCGGCTGGGGTTCATGTATTTGCACGTGGTCGAGAGACTGGTGTGGCCGAGCATGTGCTTGAGAACAAACAGGGGCAGGCCCGCTTCGAGCCAGTGCGTGGCGAAGGAATGGCGCTTATGCCGAGCTCGGCATAAGCGCCACAGTTTCGCGACGCATCTTCTGGAGGCGGGCGCTCACCTGCACACCATCCAAAAGCTGCTGGGCCATAAACAGATCACCTCCACCATGGTGTATCTGCACCTGACCCACCAGACCACCCAAGACACTTTGCGGCTGATGGACCAGCTCTGCAGCGGATTGCCGCGCTAAAGCCCAACGCTCTCCAAACCATCTTGGACACTCCCGCCACTGTGCTGGGGGCGCTGCGTCGCTTTATTCCGGAGCTGCTCAAAAGCGATCCGGCGCTTGCTCCTGAGCAACGCCGCGCCATCCGGGCGATGACTCGCTGCCGCACTCCGGCACTGGGCGGGCGGGCCTTTGCCTGCCAACAGTGCAACCACGTTCATTTTGCCTACCACTCCTGCAACCACAAAGCCTGCCCGCAATGCGGCGCCAGGGCCGCACACCGCTGGGTTCAGCGGGAACTGGGCAAACGGGTCAACGCCCCGTACTTCCTGGTCACCTTTACGCTGCCGGCGGAACTGCGCGGCTGCTTCTTCGGCCCTCGTGCCAAACAGGCTTATGACCTGTTCTTCACCGCTGCCTCCGGCGCCTTGAGCCAGAAGCTGGCGTCCGGCAAAGCCCTCCGCGCACACGTCAACGGCTTCGTTGCCGTCTTGCATACCTGGACCCAAAAACTGGAGTTCCATCCTCATATCCACTGCCTGGTGCCGGGTGCGGGCCTCGACCAGAACCACCGGCTTGTGCGCGTCAAAAAGCCACAGTTCCTGCTGCCTTTGCCGCACTTGCAAGCGGCCTTCCGCCAGCATCTCTACCGGCTGCTCAAGGAGAACGAATGGCAAGTCGATACCCAGGTCTGGCGTAAAGATTGGGGGGTGCATATCCAACCCAGCGGTTCGGGAGCCAGCGCCCTCAAGTATCTCGGCGTCTATGTCTCTCGCACCGCGATCACCAATGCCCGCATGCTTCGGGTCGATCAAAACTCGGTGAGCTTCCGCTGGAAAGATCGTTCCGACCACAATCGGCGCAAAGCGTTGACCCTGCCCGGGATTGAGTTTGCCCGCCGCTACCTGCGCCATGTGCTGCCCACCGGACTCCGGTCGGTCCGCTATTACGGCTTCTGCCATCCCACCGCCCAAGCCAATCGCCTGCGGATCCAGTTGCATTCAGGAAGACCGGTTCAGTTCGGCGACACGGCCGCGCTCCTGCCCGGCTTGGCGGAGAGTCGCTGCCCGCCCTGTCCCCGGTGCGGCGGGCCAACCCAATTGCTGTTTCGGCTCAGTGCCTCCAATGCCACGCGAGGACCGCCACCAACTCATGGCGCGATACTCCCAGTGTCATCAGTTGCCGCATGAACCGCGTGGGCCCACAAAAAACCAGCTC
>JBBQYD010000585.1:0-3442 GCA_038209025.1 Verrucomicrobiota bacterium
CGTTGGATCGTGGCCAATGAGCTGACCATTACCGGCAGCATCGGCGTGATCATGAATACCTGGAATTACCGCCACTTGATGGACAAGGTCGGCGTGGTTCCCTTCACCTTTAAGAGTGGCAAATTCAAAGACATGCTCAGCGGGCAGAAGCTCCCGGAAGACATCACGGATAAGGAGAAAGAAATGATCCAGTCCTTGATCGATGAAACCTATGGCCGCTTTAAATCGATCGTCGCCGAAGGCCGCAAAAGGGCCCTCGAACTCAATGCCAACGCGCGCGGCAAAAACCGGCAACTGGCCGATAACTGGGTGGATTACGCGGATGGCAGGATATTATCCGGGAATGAGGCGCATCGGGTGGGTTTGGTGGATGAACTCGGGAATTTCGAAAGTGCGGTGGCTCGCGCACGAGAGCTGACCCAGATTAAGCAAGCCAACCTGATCGAATATCAACAGCGATACGATTTCGCCGATTTCTTCCGCATTTTCGGGACCTCGGAGGCCAAGAGTGTGAAAGTCGATTTGGGGATGGATATGCCAAAACTGCAGGCGGGCAAACTTTATTTCATCGCGCCGAACATGGTGCATTGAGGTGCCCTTGGATTTGCCGCTCGGCCCGGACATTCCGCAAAAGAAACTTCCGGTTGCGGTTCCCCTGTGGCAGTCTGGTCAAAACTTCGGTCAGAATCAGAAGCGCACGTGAAAAACGTTACCATAATTCAACATCCGTTGGTTCAGCACAACCTGACCCGTCTCCGTGACGCCAATACCGGCCCGCAGGAATTCCGCCGTGTTCTCGCCGAAGTGGCCTCCCTCATGGTTTACGAGGCTACTCGGTCATTTTCTGTGCGACCGGTCCGCATCCAAACCCCGCTGGCCCCTGCCAAAGGTTATCAACTGGAAAGGGAAGTTGTGCTGGTGCCCGTGCTCCGGGCCGGGCTGGGCATGTTGGACGCGATCCTCCAACTCGTTCCGCATGCGCGGGTCGGATTCATCGGCCTCAAGCGCGAGGAAACCACCCTGCGGGCGACTTTCTACCACAAAAGTCTGCCGCCTGACCTTAGCAAATTCGAGGTTATCCTGATCGATCCCATGCTGGCCACGGGCGGCAGCGCCGTTGCCGCCATGGAGCTGCTCTCCGAGTTGGATGTCCGGCGGGTCTGTATGGTGAACCTGGTAGCCGCCCCGGAAGGCATCCGGTGGGTTCGAAAATTCTACCCCAAGCTCCCGATATATACAGCGGCTGTTGACCGCAAGCTGAACCGCAAAGGGTATATCCTTCCGGGTCTGGGTGATGCTGGAGATCGCTTGTTCGGGGTCTGAGCGGTTGTGCCAAAGTGGCCGAGCGGCTGGCCAAAATGCGCCAGATTGTCGCGATTAAAGCTTCCCAGAAATTGTTTTCCCCTGTAATATCCTGTCTATCAACGTCACGCAATTGGCACGAGACCGGCTGCTTTGAACACGGAGGGCACTCGTAGTGTCTGAAGCTGGACGCTGGTTGATCCGGTTGGTGGATGGTGGAATGGAATTTAAATGAATGGGCAAAGATACCCATATCCGATGGCGAATCGATCTGCTATTTGCTCAAAGCATGCAGAAGGAATCCTTGTCGCGCAGCACGCCAAAGCAAATGGCGTGGCCCACAATTCTTTGACCCAAACCTATGGTTGCTCACAACAAAAATCATAAACCTGTCCGGCAAAAGAAGGGCCGCCGCTCGCGGAGTCCGGCAGTTGTTTTGCGCCCTCAGCCGTCTCCTGTGCTGGCCCCCAGCCGGCCAGCCCCACCAGAACCTGAATCAAACCTGGATGAGGACGAGCCGCGTCCGGAGGAGCTGGCCAAAGAAGAGGAAGAACTGAAGAAGGTCAACCCAGTGGCGGGGGAAGCAACCGCCGTAATCGCCGAGGCGGAAGATGCAGCGGCCAGGCGCAGCCGGGAGCGGGGCGCCTATGACGGTGATACCGCCATCAAGCTGTATCTGCGAGAGATCGGCCAGGTCAAGCTGCTGACTCCGCAGGAGGAGATCGACCTGGCTGCGCGCATCAAGAAGGGCGACAAGAAAGCCCGCGAGCAGATGATCAAGGCGAACCTGCGTCTCGTGGTAAAGATCGCGCGGGACTACGAAGGCATCGGCCTTCCCCTGCTGGACTTGATCAGCGAAGGCAACATCGGCCTGATGAAAGCCGTGGAACGATTTGATCCCGCGAAAGGCGGAAAACTTTCCACTTACGGTTCGTGGTGGATAAAGCAGTCGATCAAACGGGCGCTAGCCAACCAATCCAAGACGATCCGGTTGCCGGTACACCTGGTTGATAAGATCTCCAAGATGCGCCGGACGGCCATGCGGTTGCAGGAGGAACTGGGCCGTGAACCAACTGACGAAGAGTTGGCCGACGATCTGGGCACCACCGCCTCGCGAGTGTCGCAGATGCGCATGGCGGCCATTCGACCGGCTTCGCTCGATGCCCCCATCGGGGATGAGGACTCGAACAACTTTGCCGAGGTTGTTCAGGACGAAAGCGCGGATACTCCTTACGAGCAGTTGGAGGAGAAGACCGTGACCCGGATGTTGCAGGAAATGGTGAAGACCCTGGACCCTCGGGAAGCCACGATCCTGCGCGCGCGTTTCGGCCTTGACGGCGGCCAGCAGAAGACCCTGGAAGAAGTGGGGCAAAAGTTCGGCGTTACCCGTGAGCGCGTGCGCCAGATTCAAAACATTGCCCTCAAGAAATTGCGGAAGATGATTGAGAAAATGGAAACGACCAGGGCTTGATCCGGCCGCAAAACACCTGAACCCACCACTACCACACCATGACTGATTCTCGTCCGACTCCGGCGGACATCGCTGGAGCCATACGAAATATTCCTGATTTTCCCAAGCCGGGAATTCAATTCAAGGATATCACTCCCGTTTTAGCCGACGCCCGGCTCTTCGCTGGAACCATCGATTTGATGACCGATCATTTCAAACCCGGGACGGTTGATGCCGTGGTCGGGATCGACGCGCGGGGTTTCATTTTCGCGGCGGCGGCCGCCCTGAAACTGGGGGCAGGCTTTGTGCCCATCCGGAAAAAGGGCAAGCTTCCTTTCACCACTCACGAGCAGGCCTACGACCTGGAATACGGCGCCGCCACGGTGGCGGTGCATACGGATGCTTTGAAACCCGGCAGCCGTGTCCTGCTCATCGATGACCTGCTGGCCACCGGCGGGACGGCCGCCGCGGCCGCCGCACTGGTGGGCAGGCTCGGGGCGCAGATTCTCGAAATCTCCTTCCTGATCGAACTGGAATTCCTGGGGGGACGCAAGAAGCTCCACGGGTATCCCCTGCGTTCGCTGGTGGTTTACTGAGGCTGTCGCCTGAGCGGTCAGGAATCGGTGACTGGCGGTTTTGGAATGGACCAGGTTTGCTCCAAGTCTTTTGCGGTCGCGGACTACGATCTTG
>JBBQYD010000586.1:0-3437 GCA_038209025.1 Verrucomicrobiota bacterium
GCCACCTGCGGGCGACCATTTCGCGAGGAACGACCCGTCTTCGCAGGCTGACTGCATCGGGGGCCCCTCAGTGAATGCTGACGACACGGCAATCGTCTTGCCGGCCAGAAGGTTCGCCGGATTGCTGACATTGACCAGACCCGCATGGGCCGGGCTTGAACAAAACCATGCGAAGGCGGCCACCGCTGTGAGGCACTTCATGGGTTTCAATTTCAGGTTCATAGCGTAATGCCGATGTTGTTTTGTTTTCTGTCGGAGCTCCCGGTGTCTCCGCAGGCACCCGGTTCTCACTGCAGCGGGCGGTAGAGCCGGTTGCGGAAAGCGGCCTCGCGCAGCAGCACCGCCTGCAGGAAACGGAAGCTGTCGGCCAGGTAGCCCTCGTATCCCGAAGGCTGACCGTCCCAGGTTGTGAAGTCGATGCCTTGCGGCCACGCATCGCGCACGCCGTTTTGAAACCCGCCCCGCCCCTGTCGCGCCAGCATAGCCCGCAGGATCGCATCGGCAGGGCCGGGCTCGCCGACAACGTAGTGCGCGGCAAGGAAGTGCAGGACCTGGCCGGCGGTGATGCCGCCGTTCATGTACTGCCCGAACGTGTCCGTGCCGTCCTCCCGTTGCGGTGTGCCGATGGCAACCTGCAGGTAGTCGGCCCGCAGCACCGGCACGAGCATCGGCGGCACGCCGAGGTCGAACCGCGTGAAACCAACGGCTGCCATCTTGGCCCGCAGCCTGGCGAGAATTTCGCGTCCCTGGGCTGGCTCGACGAGCCCGTATTCGATGGCCAGGCCGTTCACGGTGGGCGCGGCGTAATCGTGCAACTCACCATCGGCACTTTTCCACCAAGCCAGCCAGCCGGTGGCCGGATTATAAAGCGTGGGCACGTAGGCCGCCTTGAGCCGGTCGGCGAGTTGGGCGTAGCGGGCCTGTTGCGTGCTGCGGCCGAGTTTCGCTTCCAGATCGGCCAGGCAACGCCAGGCGCGGTAGATGAGGGCGTTGCAGTAGGCGTCTTTGTGACCGCAATTCAACGCGTCAAACCAGGCGCAGGAGCGGAGCGGCTGAATAAGCGTGTTCCGGTTGCCGCTCTGCGTGGCCTCGACCAGGCCGTCGTTATCAATATCCCGCCCGGCAAGGAACTCCGCGACGAGCTCCAGCTTCGTGATCTGGGTGCCCAGCCATGCCGTGTCGCCGGTGGCTTCGACGTAGTCCCACGAGGCAATCAACGGGCCCGCGTTGGCGTCCAGAAAGTTGAGTTTGTCCCAGTAGCAGACCACCTCGCCGGTCGGCTTCAGGCGCGACCCGCTCAGCCAGTATTCGATGGTTCGGCGAACCAGCGGCATAATGGACACTCCAGGCGCCACCTCGGGCGTCCAGAAGGCTTGGTCGGCATAGAACCACAGTGAGCAACTGGCGGGGTCGCTGATGACGTTGTTGGCCAGCATCCCGGCGGGCGCGCTGAAGGGATTGCCCTGGTCGCCCCACTGCGCCGAGGGCTGCCAACTGTTGAACCAGCCGCGGCGGGCATGGATCCACATCGAGGTATCCGCAAGCCCGGCGGGAGGAGCCAGGAGGTGCGGCGCGAACTCCAGCGTGTCGCTCACCCCTTCCGGTGGCGGAGTCAGTTCCAGGACCAGATTGACTGCCTTCGCCGCACGGCTGCCCTCGAGGCGGGCCTGTCGCACCACGGCCCGGTTTGGAGCGGTGGAACTGGCGGTGAGCCGCATTTGTCCAAAGTCCGGCGCGCTCAGGACCGCAGGTAATTGGAAGGTTCCGTTCGTGTTCCAGTCCCCGGAGATGGCCGTTACCGGCGTCACGCCGGGCGCGAAGGGGAACACGAGTTCCACGCCTTCAATGAGCGCGGCGTTCGTCCCCCGGCTGCTGAAATGCATGGTTAAGCCGTTGCCGTCGCTTTCGACCACCCAGTTGAGTTCCGCTCCAGACGCGACCCTGAGCCAATACGTCTTTCCGTTTCCGGCGCTCGCGTCCACCTGGGTGGGCAGGTCAATCCCGTTCCGCCACTGGCCGCCGCTGCGGATGCGCAGTCCCGCCATCGTCTGGGGCCGCAGTAGATTGGTTTTCTCGCGGGCGCTGCCTTCTGTATCCCAGCCCAACGCGGTGATCTCAGCGCGCGTGGCCCCGGTCTCAAGCCGTACGGCAGGCTTGCCTCCGATGGTTCCTTGCGATCCCGGCACCGGCCCGAAGAACCGGACCGGCTCGGTCGGGAAAACCTCCAGCGGGGAGACCGCCCCCGGCACGGCCGACCAAAGGACAAAGTCCGTGGAGGTCTCCAGCGTGCCTGCGGACCAGGTTACCAGCACATTGCTTCCGCTCGGGGCGATGGAGATAGTGGGGAACTCCTGCTCGAACGCCTGAATCTCATAAATTCGGCCACCACCATTTCCTGGCGTCGTGCTCTGAAAGAACAGGCTCCGTGTTCCCGTAGGCGCCGCCGGGAAGCTCAAATCGAAGTAAACCCGGTGAGAGCCGGCGTATTCAGTATAGATGCGCCTCGCAGGCGAGAAAGTTCCCAACACCGTTTCATAATCGTTGGGATCCAGCGAATTCGTCGAGGTCGTGGAGGACTTCAGCGTAATGGTCTGAAATACCCTCCCCGGGTCGTTATCCACCATGAACATGCGGACCGTGTTGAAAGTGGCGTTGAAACCACTGATCGAAAGCCGCTGGTCAGCGCCCCAACCAAAGATAAAAGGGGCATCCTGGGTGCCATCGGCGGCCAATTCGTCAACCAAGCCGCCCGGCACCCCCAAAGCGGGGACGTCAATAAACTGGGACGACACGGCAACCGTCTTGCCAGCCAGAAGGTTTGCCGGATTGCTGACGTTGACCAGGGCCGCATGGACCGAGGCCAACGGAAACAATGCGAACAACAAGGACGCCGACAAAACAGGCAGGAATCGGCTTTGGGCCGATGGGCGAGGAGCCGCCCCCACAAGGCACTTCGATAGGCTGTATCTCATTTTCAATTTGCGAAGCCTGACGCAGGGTCATCCACAGTTCACCGCGCAAGGCGCGTCTGGAAGAAACGTATCGCGGCGGGCGGATCATTGGTAGCCAAAAGTTGGAACCGCCCATTCGTTCCGGCGGTCAGGTTGGTGTAGAAGGTCCACGGTCCGGAAACGGAGTTGGTGGAATCATCCACCGCGTAGGTGTAGTTCGGAATGCCCGCGAAGGTGACCTGAAACTGGTTGTCCACGAATGTGATGGCTTGAGCCACTGGCGGATGGTTCGGGGGGATTGCCGACGGGAACGCCTGAATCTCATAAATTCGGCCGCCATCATTCCCTGGCGTCGTGCTCTGAAAAAACAGGCTCCGTGTGCCCGAAGGCGCCGCCGGGAAGGTCAAATCGAAGTAAACCCGGTGAGAGCCAGCGTATTCAGAATACGTGCGCCCCGTAGGAGCGAAAGTGCCCAGTGTCGTTTCA
>JBBQYD010000587.1:0-3427 GCA_038209025.1 Verrucomicrobiota bacterium
CATGTTTTTCCAGAGCTACGGGGCGGTCTCGATCATCAAAGTCAAAGCCTACTGGTTTCATGTGCGGGAGCGGGGTGTTTTTGGAGCGGTGTTTGGCACCTTGATTTCCCTGGGCGTTTATTTTGCCTTCGATTGGGGACAGGCGATCGTGAACATGACCCGGGCCGACGCGCCGCATTCCGGGTGGTTCGAGCGGTTTGTCTGGCACCTGTTTGCGGTTGAAACGAAACCGGTGGACGCCACGTGGGCCGTGTTTTTTATTCCGGCGGCGGTGCTGCTGGTTTGGGCGGTGCTCGATATGGTATTCATCAAGGACACGCCGGAGGAGGCCGGTTTCCCGCCCTTCGACACGCATGATGCCAGCTCGGGCCACATGGAAGTGGAATTGACCGCCAGGGAGTTGCTGCGCAAGGTTTTTACCAGCCGGTTGATGATCATGGTAGCCCTGATTGACATGACATCCGGCGCGATCCGCAACGGCATCATGCAATGGTACTTCATTTTTGCGAAGGAAGTGAAGCAGCCGGGCGCGGAATTTTTCCTGGAAAACTGGGGGTTGCTGCTCTGCGTTTTCGGGATCATCGGCGGGTTTGCGGGCGGGTTGATTTCGGACCGTTTCTTTCAATCACGGCGCGGGCCGCCGGCGGCCATGCTGTGCGCCTTGATGTTCGTTTTAACCGGGATCATGGCGGTGTTCATCTACCGCTCGCCTTTCACCATCGGTTTGGCCGCCCTACTGATCTCCATGGCGGTGATTGGTGTTCATTCCTTGATGTCGGGCACGGCGGCGGCGGATTTTGGGGGGCGGAAAGCGACGGCGACCTGCTCGGGGATTGTGGATGGTTTTGTTTACCTGGGCAGCGGCATACAATCCTTCAGCCTTGGCTATCTCACCAATTGGGACTGGCGCTGGTGGCCGATCTTCCTCATGCCTTTTGCGCTGATCGGCTGTCTTCTCGCCATTCGCATCTGGCACGAACTGCCGCAGGCGACCCGCAAGTACATTGCCGAAGTGGAGAAGAAAGAGGTCGGGTAACGCCGCCCCGCCGCAAGGTTCAGGCGCGCGCCTGCACGCCCTCGCGCGCCAGCAGCCTGACTTTCCAATGCAGTCCCCCGGAGAAGCCGCCGATGCGCCGATCAGCGGCGAGCACCCGGTGACAGGGGATCAGCACCGGTATGGGATTTGCGCCGCACGCACCGCCTACCGCCCGCATGGCGCGCGGCCTGGAAATCATTTGGGCCACTTCTCCATAGGTCCGCACCTCCCCGGGGGGAATGGTCCTTAGCGCCTGCCAGACCTGCTGTTGAAATTCTGTGCCGTCCCCCAGATCCAGCGGCGGAAGGTTCCGGGGCGGTTTGCCCGCCAGCACGGCTGCCACGGCCCGGGTGGTCAATTTGTGCCAGGCAGCGATTGGCTCAGGCAGCCGCGCGGGGCTCGCGAGCGGGCGCCTCCGCAGTTGCGGAAAGTCGAGTTCACACAGGCCTTTTTCAGAATAGAATGCTGAGAAAGCCCCTTCCGGGGTGCGGAGCGGGAGCGCATATATGGTGAAGGGCGGTTGCACGTCCCTATTGTTTCACGTAGGCCAGGATTACGCCAAGCAGCATCAGGAAGAGAAACACGACCAGCGCAATGGTCCGGTTGCGCGCCACCCTTTTTTCATAGCGCAGCGGGCGCAGCCCCTGAATGCCGCCCGCGGCCAGGTAGCTCACCAGCTTCGGGTTGCTGGTAGAGGGGCCGCGAAGATGATTCTTCAAGCGGCTGATCAAAGCCGGCAAGTCATACTTTCGAACCCTCAGCTCATTATAATGGTCCGGCGTGGTATCACCATCGGTTCGCGACGTCACGGGGCGGACGTGCTCAAAAATCGGGTCAGGAACGGGGGCCGGGGCTTCGGGCGCCGCATGGGCCTGGTGGGGCATGGCTGCCGCGCGCAACCTGGGGGCGGGCTTTTGTTGCAACTGGGTGTCCAAAGCCTTGATGTGGGCTTCAACTTGGGCGATCTCGTCGTTCAATTGCCGCTCGCGGTCACTGATCGGATCTGGTTTTTTTTTGAACCAAGCCATGCTGGCAGGCGGCTTATCGCCGCAGGTAAATCAACAACAAGAGCCCCGTGATGATGATCAGGCTGGCGGCTATGGGCCAGGTTAAGGCCAGCCCCAGCCGGCAGAGTTCGCTGAAGCTGCGCGCGCCCAGCACCGTTCGGGCACCCGCATCCGCCTCACCGGCGTGCGGGCCGGCTTGCGCGCCAGTCTCGCTTAACACCGGAAGTTTTAGCCGCGCGGTATTCCATTCCATGCGCGCATTCTCGATCGTGGTCAGCGCTCGGGTCAGTTCCACATGGAAGTTTTCCGTGGTCCACCCCTCGTCCTTAACCGCCTGGACCTTGCTCAGCGCCGTGCGAAGATCCACCATGGCCTTGGCCATCTGCTCGCTTTCGCGGCGAAGCGCGAATTCCGCCTCTTCGAGCAGCCCGAGTCCCCGGGTGAGGTTTTGGACCATCTCCTGCCGGCCGGTCTGGAATTCCAGTTGGCGGCGGCGCGTTTCCTCCAGCGCGGACCGTTCCCGCTCCAGGTTTTCCTGGGCGCGCTTCAACTCTACCAGACGTTGTTGGGTTTCCGTCACTCTCGAATCCACTTCTTCACGGCTGGGCGCCCGCGCAGCCGCAGGGGATACCGCCGGGGCATACGAGGAAGTTGAGGACTTGCGCCCCTCAAAATCTCCGTCGATAAACTCCGTCGCGTCGTAATCCGAAGACATGAAGCGAGCTTACTGCTACGGTACGGTCCTGTAAAGCCGCGTACGGTGTCCGGAAATTCTCCACGGCGCGGCCGATTGCCCGCCGTTGGCCAACGGCTGGCCGCTGTCTGGCTCAAAGCATGTCCGCCGCCAGCACCCGCACCACCTCTTCCAGGGTTGTCTGGCCGGCCAGCGCCCGTGCGAGTCCGTTTTGCCACAGCGTGCGCATGCCCTGCTGAATGGCGATTTCTTCGAGGGCGGAGGTGGGCATCTTCGTCAGCACCGCTTCGCGGAAGGGCTCGTTTACCACCAGCATTTCGCTCACGGGTAGCCGGCCCGAGTAGCCGGTCCCAAGGCAGGCCTCACACCCGGCCCCGCTGCGGAACTGGGCCTGGCTTCGGCAGGCTTCGGGCACCAGTTTAAGCTGGCTTGGGGTGGGCTCGCACGGCTGCGCACAGTTCGGACAAACGCGGCGCACCAGGCGCAGGCCCATGACCCCCAGGATGCTGGAGGCAAGCATGAATGGCTCGATTTCCATATTGATCAGCCGGGTAAAAGCGCCAGCCGAAACCCCCGAGTGAATCGTGCTGATCACCAGGTGGCCGGTGAGCCCTGCCTGAACCGCGATGGCGGCGGTTTCCGGATCGCGAATCTCCCCCACCATGATGATTTCCGGGTCCTGCCGCATAA
>JBBQYD010000588.1:0-3422 GCA_038209025.1 Verrucomicrobiota bacterium
GGAAAATCCGAGGGGCACTTGAGCACCCGGACATTGCCCAGTTGATTGGAGAGCACAGTGTTCGGCCCCGGCAGGTCATTGGTCGTGGTGGTGGATTGATTGGTCGTGGTGGTGGATTGATCGCGCATGATCGGCAGCCGGTTGCCGTTATCCTGAACGTAAAGCTGGATCGCAACTCCCACCTGCCTGAGGTTGCTCAAACAGGCGGTAGCGCGGCCCGCCTCCCGGGCCCGTCCCAACGCGGGCATGAGCAGGGCTGCCAATACTGAGATGATTGCGATGACCACCAGCAATTCGACCAGGGTAAATGCCAGCCGCGCTTTGGCTATGGATGATACGCCGGAATAGCTCATCTTCTGAAAGGACGACCGCTCTCCATCACCCGCTGCAGTTCTTCGAGGACGGGAGCCAGTTCCGCCTTCGTTTGAGCCGAACTTTGGCTGTAAAAAGATTGCAGGCCGATGGTGCGAATCTTGGCTTGGAGTTCGGGGCTCAGGGCCGGGCCGTTGGTGCCCCCATCCGGCCGGCCCAACGCCTGGGAAGGCTCGGATGACATTCGCGCCCGGGCCTCACGCATACGTTTCAGCGCATTATCGATAGCCTGCTGGCGTTTATCCTCAGGAAGCTGTTCAAAGGAGGTGAGCATCTGCTTGAATCCCGCGGGCATCGTCGCCTCCAGAAAAGCCCCTTTTTCGGCTTCCGTCATCTGTTCAAACCAGCGCAGGGCGGTTCTTTCAAACCGCGCGCGGCGACGCTCTTCAATCGACATCGCATTTAACTTCTCACTGAGCTCCCGTATCGCTCTCGCCCGTTCTTCAGCACTCAATTTGCTCAAGTCCACTGAAGCCACGTAAGCGGCCACTTTCTCGGCGGTCATCCGGCTGTTCGCAGCCAGACGGAACCCAGCCACGGCGGCAATCCAGATAAAGACGATTGCGGCACCGATCCCAATCAAAGGGCGCCATCGCGAGCTTAGCATGTCCCTAGTGTAAACCGCCATCGGCCGGCCGCCAGAAAAATCCCGAAGGTGGCAGGCCGAAGGGCCAACCCAGGGCATCCGCTGCTCACGGGGAACCCCGGCGGTTCTGTGGGATCGAAGCTATTGAATCGGAATTCCCGGGGCGGGACGGGATCGAAACCACCACCGGGCTCAACGAAAAAGCGTCCGCCTGGTGACCCCGTCTCCAACACTGGACCGACTTAAGAGCCAGACCGGAACACCCTAAAACGGTACTGGGCGGCGCATCCCCTATGGCAAGCGCTGGCTTCCTTCGCCTGATCTGCTCCCCTCGAAAGGCGCCGCTTGACGCCAGTCAGTTCTTCGACGCCGGGGAGCAGCGCAGGAGACGGGCGCCACGGGCGAAGTACACCCGGCCCGCCTTATCCACCGCCGCAAAGGCTCCGCCCTCAGCCGCTACGAGGTCGATGGCAAAGGGGGATTCAGTGATGCGCACTACATGAGAGGTATTCACCCCGAATACAATCCCCGGTTCGGCGGCCGCCATGCGAGGCAAATCCCGGTGTGGGTTGGCCCTCTCGGCGACGATTCTGTTTTGCTGCCGGTCATAGATGAACACCTGCCCACCGCCCGAGCCGACCACTTTTCCGCCACCTAGAACGGCCAGGGAAACACAGGGGCGCTCCTGTCGAAATCGCTTTTCTCCTTTCTTTGGATCATACACAAAGAACTCGCCTCCTCCGGCGCCATAGACGCAGGCGTCATCAGCGACCAGCGTATCGACGGCCCCGCCTTTCACGAAATCCGTGCGCACATCCATGTGGTGGGTCTTTGGATCGCAGATGCTGAATGCGCCCACGGTCGAGGAGTTGTAGGAGGGGATACTCCCGGCATAGATTCGCCCATCCGGCCCTAGGCAGTTCGCGCGGGTCCGGTATTGGCCCTTGCCCAAAGGCCCGATTTCCAAGGGGTTGTCGCCAGGCTGCGGGCCCGGGCTCCATGGCAGCTTGGGGTCATAAACACTTAGCACCGCGTGGATATACGCGCCGATGTAAAGGCGTCCGTCGGACCCCAGGCTGAGGCTGTCAATCTGGCCCGGCCATCTGGAGGCTTTTCCGAGGTCGGTTAGCAACCCCGCGGAAGAGGAGTAACGGAAGAGGCGCATATTGATGTAGGTGCTGCCGTAGATATCACCGTCCGCCCCGCTGGTGAGGGTGTATATCTGCATGCCATCACCACCCTCCTTGAGGCGTTTTCTGGCGATGACCTTGGCAGTATCGAGATCGTAAACCACATAATCCTGGTCGTCCATGGCGTGAACCCACCGATTCTCCTCGATGATTTTGGCCTGCCCAACAGCTTTCGCCATCAGGCGCATTTTCCCTGCGCGGAGGTCACACCGGTATAGATCATGGGTAATGGCGTTCTGGAGATAACCGGTGGAACCGCTTCCGCCCTGCACGATTTCCCATCCCATGCTCCGTTCAGGCAAGGGAATTCTGAGCGGCGCCTGGTTGGCGGCTTCCACATCATAGACCAGCGCGACCCCGTCGAAATTCACAATCGCCACAACAAATTTCCCTATCGCTCTCACCGGGGCCACCAGCGAGTTCGTTGCCAGATCCGGTGGCAAGGCCTCCCGCAGGCCTCCGTCGGGCGCGCGAACAATGAGGTGCGCCCGGGTGCCTGTCCCGCACCAGACGTTTCCCCGAATATCCACACACACCGCTCTGAGGTACTGTTCACCCGGAGCCATTTCGCCAAGGTCCATGGCCTTTCCATTGGCAATCTCGAAACCAACCAGTTTCGTGCGCGGATAGCCCGCGGCACAATAGATCCACCCATCCCCGGCGGCGGCATCCCAGATGTACTGCACACCAAATTGTTTAACATCGATGGTGCTGAGCTTTCCGCCCGTTGGGTGGTAGCGGTAAAGATCACCCGGGTAAACCCCGCCAACGTAAATGGCGCCATCAGGCCCGGCAACCAAACCATACCCGCCATTGGAGGGGAGTTTTTGGCGGAGCAACGTGCCGGACTTGTAGTCATAGCCGATCAGTTCCGTGCCCGTGGTGCAGTAGTAGGAGGTGTAGAACATCGAGCCTTTGCCGTCAGGACCAGGGGCAAGTGCGGCGTGGCTATTGCCGTAGGTCACGGCCTGAACCGGGATTCCAAGGTCTTCAACTTTCCATCCATTCTCAGCAGGGCAGTTTCCAGGCAGCGAAGCAGTTGCCAGAAAGAGGCATAAGCCGATCGTACGCATCAGGCAGATCGACTGTATGCGGATGAAGGAGTTCTGGTCTTCGATCTCATGCAACATGATCAGGATCGCATCAGGAATGGTTGACCTTGTCAAGTTCTGCGGGAATCCGCGGGCGCGGTCGGGCGCAACTCACGGTTTCCGTGGGTGGGTAGTAATAACCAATGCGGCGGAGTTAACGGGACGGTTAATTGTTGGCTACGG
>JBBQYD010000589.1:0-3406 GCA_038209025.1 Verrucomicrobiota bacterium
ATTCGAGTCGGTCTTCCGGTTGGGCACGAGGTCGAAGTTCAGGCCGAGATCGCCGTTGCCGCGCAAGCCCATGGCCGCGCCGGGGCGCGGACCAGGCTTTACGTTCTTCATGGTTGCAATGTGCCGGGCGAGCAGTTCGTAATCGAGCGGGTGGTAGTTCTCCGGCCGGGCAAAGGGCACCCGGTTTTCCGCCCGATCAGTCAGGCACACGCGGAAGTTGTAGGTTTGAACACGGTGGTCGCCAGTTCCCTTCGGGCCCGGGGCCTGCGATTCGATCCGCGGCAGCAAGCCACTCTTCGGGTCATTCGGCACGATGTAAGGGCTGATGTTCGGGAACCCGCGCGGGGTAAACGGAAAGGCCCCGTTAAGCGTTTCATCATACTGGCTGTTCGGCTCGCGACCCACCACGCACTTCACCCCGGCGCGCGCCATCACGTCCCCTTCATAAGTCGCGTCCACAAACACCGCGGCGTCGAATGTGCGCCCGCTTTCCATCACGAGGGCGGCGATGCGGGCGCCTTCCTTGCGCACCCCCTGCTTCAAATCGAGCCGCTCGCCGAAAACGACCTCCACCTTCGCTTCCCGCGCCAACTCGTTGAAAACCGCCTCGGCGGCATGCGGTTCGAAACGAAACTGCGCCCGGAGCTGCTCCATCCGCGGACCATCCACGCCCCAACTCGCCGGCAGCCACTCGACAAAGGCCTCGCGGGCCTGATATTTCCAGGCTGACGCATTCGTGTAGTAGCCATAGACCCGCCGGTAGAACTCGCGAGACAGCCCGCCGATGGTTTCGGTGCTGCCATTGTCCGTGAGCCCCAAACCGCTGCTGGTCATCCCGCCAAGATGTCGCCCGGGTTCAATGAGCACGACCTTCTTTCCCATCCGTGCGGCTTGCACCGCGGCCACCACCCCGGCGCTCGTGCCGCCATAGATCACCACGTCAGCCTGGACGCCCGCGCCGCGCACCCCAGCGGGCAGACCCCAGACAAACAGGAGCACCGCGGCACCGACACCCCGAAGCACCGAAGTGGCGCGCATGAAAAAACAGATTTGTTGCATATAGTCTATTACCTTCCGTCGCCCCGCCGCCGGTGCTGTTTCGCACAACTCCATCATTGCACGCGCCCGAATTTCTTCTCCAGCTCCCGGAAGCTCATTTCAATAATCGTTGGCCTGCCATGCGGGCAGGTATAGGGCATGCCGCACCGCCGCAGGTCCTCCACGAGGTTTTCGAGTTCCGTGCCGGTGAGCGGGTCGTTGGCTTTTACCGCATGACGGCACACCGTCTTGGCCACCACATGTTCCCCCAGCCGCAGCGCATTGACCTGCTGGCCGACGGCCTTCAATTCATCAACCAGTTCCAGGACGAACCGCCGCGGGTTTCCGCCTTTCACAAACGGGGGGAGGGCGTCCAGCAGAAAGGTGCGGTCGCCAAACTCGCTCAGCCCCACCCCCAGGCGGCTCAGAACGGGCAACTGTTCCCTCAAAAACTGGGCATCTCGAACCGCGAGTTCCACGGTTTCCGGCAACAGAAGTTTTTGTGAGTCCGCCTGATTCTGAGTCTCCAGCCGCTGGAGCATTTGCTCAAATAGAATGCGTTCATGGGCGGCATGCTGGTCCAGCAGGACCATTCCGCGATCCGATTCAAAAACCACGTATAACCTGCCAATCACACCCAGCATCCGCAGCGGCACATCCAACAGTGGCACCGGCGCGGACGGCATCGTCCTGGGGGCGCCGTCCGGCGAGCCGGGGACGGCGGGCGGGACGCCCGCAACCAGGGGTTTTCCCGGCAGCGATGGCGGCGCCTTCGCAAGCTCCGCCCCGGCGGGCGCAAAGCCCATCGGCAGCGAAGTCTGGGCGGCGGGCCGCGCCGTTTCAACGGCGCGGGGCACGAGCGCCGGGGGAAAACTTGGCAAGGCGGGCTGGGCGGCCGTTGGCGCCGCGGGCGCGGGAGCCTTTTCAAGTTGCGGAGCAGAGGGCGCCAGGGGCGGCCGGGGTTTGGCAAACTCCTCCAAAGCCCGCCGCACGCCGGACGCCGTGAACCTGCGAACCGCCAGCTCACGGTGAAATTTAACTTCTCGTTTCGCGGGGTGAATGTTGACGTCCACCTCGGCGGGCGAAATCTCCAGGAACAGGCAGCACACGGGGAACCGGCCTTTCATCAAGGCGGTGTGGTAGCCCTCCATCAAGGCGAAATTCAGGCCCCGGTTTTCAACTGGACGCCGGTTGACGAACAAGTGCTGGTCTTCGCGGGTGGACCGTGAAACGCCGGGCGCGCCAATGAAACCCCACAAGCGCAGGCCGTCCTCTTCGCAGTCTGCAGGTTCGTCCCGGGGCGGCGTATCAATGTCGGCGAGTCGCGCGGAGTGATCCAGCGGCAGCAGCTTTTGCTCGTCCCCGTACAAGGCGCGCAGGCGCTCGCGCAAGGCGGCCAACTGCCACTGCTGATCCGTGCCGGCCTTCACCCCCGGCAATTGCCATATGGTGCGATCATCCTTCGCAAAGGTGAAGGCCACCTGTGGGTACGCCAGCGCGGCCAGCGTGAGATAATGCTGAATGTGCGCGGATTCGGTTTCCTCACTGCGCAGGAACTTGCGCCGGGCGGGCAGGTTAAAAAACAACTGCCGCACCTCAATGGTGGTGCCCGGGGCCGATCCCGCGGCTTTGACCTCGGCCATTTTCCCGCCGCTGATGATGATCTGCGTGCCCTCGGGCGACGCGCTGTCGCGCTCGCGCGTGGTGAGGGCGAACCGGCTCACACTCGCGATGCTGGGGAGGGCTTCACCGCGAAACCCCATCGTGCGGATTGCCGCCAGATCCTCGGCCTTCAGGATTTTGCTGGTCGCATGCCGCTCCAGGCAGAGCAGCGCATCGTCCCGGCTCATCCCCGTGCCATCGTCAGTCACCCGCACCAGGCTCCGCCCGCCGGCCTGAATTTCCACGGTGATCCGGGAGGCGCCGGCATCCAGCGAATTCTCCACCAACTCCTTCACCACGCTGGCGGGACGCTCCACCACTTCCCCGGCGGCGATTTGATTCGCCACGTGATCTGGCAGGAGTCGAACGCGATTCATGTTGGTTTCAGTTTTATCGCCCGGCTTTCAGTCGCAGGCGGGCAGGCCGAAGCTGAAAATGGCGCCGCCCGCCGGCGAGTTCCGCGCCTGTATCCAGCCCTGGTGATCTTCCATGATCTTCTGGCAGATGGAAAGGCCCAGCCCCGTTCCATGCGCTTTCCCGTAAGTGGCAAACGCCTCGAATAACCGGTCGGCGATCTCAGGTGCGATTCCCGGCCCGGAATCCTCGATCTCCGTCACAATTTCCCGTCCGGCCTGGCGGCCGGGGCCGCCCCCGGGGGCTGGCTCCATCCGGAACCGCACCCGTATCTGGCCGCCCTCCGGCATGG
>JBBQYD010000590.1:0-3400 GCA_038209025.1 Verrucomicrobiota bacterium
TAGAAAGAGAATCAGCAGGATGGCCCCCAGCGCGATCCACCGCAGGTAAAACTGAATTTGTCCGGTTTGCAGCCGGGCAAACCTCGTCCCGCTCAGGACTAATCCGCGGCAAGCCTTGTCGAATGACAGGTTGATAAAGAACTCGTCCAGGAAACGGCCGACCCAGGCCAGGCCGATGAGACCATAAGCAATCACCCACACCAGCCCGTTCCAGATCCAGAAATCGAGCCAGTCCGCGGCCCGGGCAAACCAGGCGGTGAAACGAATCACGGTCGCTTCGTAAATCTCGTCGAAGTAAAACTTGTTGCTCAACAGGCTCCAGAGGTCGGGACGCAACACCGCCAACCGGTCCTCAGCTCCGGAAGCCCGGCCCCGGCCATACACCCCAAAGCCGAGCGAAATTCCGGCGGCGGCGATCAACGCGGACAGGCCCATGAGCTTGAGGGTTTCAGTTTCCGCCAGATGGGCGGGGTGGAAGTGGGGTGAACTATGTTGCAGGAAGGCCTGGAACCAGGGCCAGGCGGGCGTGCCCAAAAATCCCAATAACACCGCGCCCATCGCCAGCAGGACGAGCGGGATGGTCATCACCCGCGGGCTTTCGTGAACCTGCGCGGGCGCCACCGGCTTTCCCGCCGCCGGCACGGCGGTCGCCAGGCGCGATGGCCCAAGGAACACGTGGATCACCTGCCGAGTCATGTAGAAAGCGGTGAGCAAGGCCGCCACCGCCGCGAGGTGGAAGGGAATGGCGGAGACGGACCACGCATGGGCCGCATGCAGAATGGCATCCTTGCTCCAGAACCCGGAGAAGAACAACGGGACCCCCGCCAGGGCCATCATGCCGATGGCGTACGTGGCAAAGGTGAGCGGCATCAGCTTGCGCAGGCCGCCAAGCCTGCGAATATCCTGTTCCTCGTGGCAGCCGTGAATCACCGAGCCCGCCCCCAGGAACAACAACGCTTTGAAAAAGGCATGGGTGATCAGGTGGAACATCCCCACCGCCACTCCGCCGGTGGCCAGCCCCAGCATCATAAACCCGAGCTGCGAGACGGTGGAATAGGCCAGGATGCGCTTGATATCGTTCTGCGCAATGGCCACCAGGGCCGCAAAGATGGCCGTGAGCACGCCCACCCAGGCGATGACCTTGATCACCGTGGACACCGAAACGCCCGGGGGCACGGCGGCCATCAAGGGGAAGAGCCGGGCCACGAGAAACACCCCGGCGGCGACCATCGTGGCGGCGTGGATCAAAGCGCTCACCGGCGTGGGACCTTCCATGGCGTCGGGCAGCCACACGTGCAGGGGCAGTTGTCCGGATTTCCCCACCGCGCCCGCAAAGATCAGCAGGCCAATCCCGGTCGAAACCGTCATGCCCAGGCCGGCCGTTTCCGCCACCAGGCGCGCGAGCGCCGCGCTTTCGAGACAGCCGCCGCCACGATCATAAAACAGCAAGGTGCCCGTCCGCGAATAGAGCCACACCATGCCCAGCAGAAAGGCGATGTCGCCAATCCGGGTGGTGATAAACGCCTTTTTCGCCGCCGCCGCCGCCGAAGGTTTGTGAAACCAGAACCCGATGAGCAGATAAGAGGTTAACCCCACCAACTCCCAGCAGATGAAAAACACCAGGAGGTTGTTGGCGATCACCAGCCCCAGCATCGCCGCCGCAAACAGGGCCAGGAAGCAAAAGAACCGGCCGCAGTTCCGGTCCTGCCACATATAGCCCACGCTGTAGATGAATATCAGCAGGCTGACAAAGCAGACCATCACCAGCATGACCACCGTCAGGGGGTTGAGAATCCAGCCGATCTCAAACCATTCGTCGCCGATTTGGAACCAG
Source organism: Verrucomicrobiota bacterium (assembly GCA_038209025.1). Lineage (GTDB taxonomy): Bacteria > Verrucomicrobiota > Verrucomicrobiia > Limisphaerales > UBA8199 > JBBQYD01. The sequence goes on from JBBQYD010000590.1 coordinate 1,835, forward strand.
CGAAAGTTCCATACCCTCTCCAGCCCGGGGTTCCCGATGACCACCGCCGCGGCGGCGATGGAGAGGATCAGCGCCAGGGCCAGGCTGCCGATGGCCAGGCCGGCGGATAAGGCTTTCGCACGCCGGGTCAGCAACGCGCTGACGCCCGCAGCCAGGAGCGGCAGCAGGGGAATAAGCCAGATAACCTGTTCCATCCGGTTCATGGCGGGCGCTGGGTGGCGGGCGGGGTTTCCTCAAGTTTGAGGCTGGTTGCCTGATCCAGTCGCACCGATTTCCGGTGCCGGTAGAGGGCCATGATCAAGGCCAGCCCCACGCCGGTTTCAGCGGCGGCAATGCCAATCGAAAACAGCACAAAGAGCACCCCGTCCAACTCCGGGGGGTGGGGGCCAAACCGCCAGAACGCGATGAAGTTCAGGTTGGCCGCATTCAGCATCAGTTCAATGCCAATCAGCACGATGATGGCGTTCCGGCGGGCGAGCGCCCCGGCCAGCCCAATGACAAACAGCAGGCTCGCGAGCAGCAGGCATCCCTGGAGCTGGGTCACGACTCCTCCTTCTCGCGCATGGCCAGCACCACCGCCCCGATGAGCGCGCCGGTCAGCAGCAGGCCGATGATTTCCAGCGGCAGCACGCCGCGGGTCATGAGCTGGTCGCCAAGGGCGCGCACGGTCACCTCCGGCGCGGGCGTCTCCTGGGGCGTGGCGGAAGGACTGCCTAAGACCGCCCAGGCGAGCAACGCAAACAGCGCCGCGCTGGCCAACACCCCCCAAATCCAGCCCGGTGACCACCGGTTGGCCTCACGCTCCTGGTTACCCGTCAGCAAAATCGCGAACACCACCAGGATGGCCACCGCCCCCACATAGACCAGCAACTGCGCCAGGCCGATGAACTGCGCGCCCAACCCCAGGTAGATGGCGGCCAGGCTGGCGAACGTGGCCGCCAGCGCGAGGGCGCAATGCACCAGGTCCCGCAACGTCATGGCCGCCACCGCTCCCGTCAGGGCGATGGCGGACGCAATGATAAAAGTGATGGTCATGTCAATCCGGCCTACTCCGCGTATCGATAGACGCGCTTCCCATAATGGCGGCGTTCAAACAGCCCGCGTCCCAGCAGCCAGTAAGGCCCCAGCACCAGGGCAATCCCCACCGCCCACCGGGCCAGGCCGGGCGGCATCAGATGCCATATAGCCGCGGTCAGCAGATTGATCAAGGCCAGCGGCACCATGAATTTCCACGCGAAGTTCATGAGCTGATCCATGCGCAGCCGCGGCAGCGTGCCGCGGACCCAGATGGAAAGGGCGATCAGCGCCAGGAGTTTGACGAAAAACCAGACATAGGACGGCACGAAGGCGAGGGCGCTTAAAGGGGCATGGTAACCGCCCAGGAAGAGGGTGATTGCCAGGCCGCTGATGGCAAACATGCCAATGTATTCGCCCAGAAAGAAGAGGGCGAATTTGAACCCGGAGTATTCAATGTAATAGCCGGCGATGATCTCCGATTCGCCCTCCGGGAGATCGAACGGCGAGCGGTTGGACTCGGCGGTGCCCGCGATCAGGAACAGGATGAAC
>JBBQYD010000591.1:0-3395 GCA_038209025.1 Verrucomicrobiota bacterium
CGGCTTCGCGCTGATGGGCCTGGCCGCCTCGGGTTTGGTGCTGCATCGTGGCGATGCCGAGGCCACGCGGGCCGGTCGGGTTTACCTGGCGCTGGCCATGCTCGGTGAAGTCTTGATCTTCACAGGCTTCGTGTTCCTGGCCGTCCGGGGAGGCACGACCGAGATTGCGGCGCTGCATCGGGGCGTGTTCAGTCCAGCGGCGCTGTTGCTGTTGCTGGCGGGTTTCGGAATCAAGGCGGGATCGTTGAGCCTCCATTTCTGGTTGCCCCTGGCGCATCCGGCCGCGCCCGTGCCGGCCAGCGCGGTGTTGAGCGGGGCGATGATCAAGGCGGGGTTGCTCGGTTGGATTCGGTTTCTGCCGCTGGGCGAGGTGGCCATGCCTTGGTGCGGGTTCACGCTGATTTGCGCCGGCCTGGGCGCGGCGTTCCTCGGCACGTTCGTTGGGGTGGTGCAGCGGAATCCCAAGACCGTCCTAGCCTACTCGAGCATCAGCCAAATGGGAATTATGACAGTGGGGGTGGGGATTGGCGCGCTGCGGCCCGAGGCCTGGCTCGGGATTCAGACGGCCGTGCTCATCTACGCCACGCATCACGCGTTATCCAAGGGCGCGCTCTTCCTCGGCGTCGGCCCGGCCCACGCGGCGCGCACGCGCGGGCAAATCCTCACGGCGAGGGTGGGTCTGCTGATTGCGGCGCTGGCCTTGACGGGCGCTCCCCTCACCAGCGGCGCGCTCGCCAAGGTGGCGCTCAAGAGCAACCTCGCGTTTCTGCCCAGCGGCTGGGCGTTCGTTTTAGGAATCCTGTTGCCTCTGGCGGCCGTCGGCACAACGCTGAAGATGGCGCGGTTTCTCTGGCTGACGTGGCCGCAGCGCGCGCCCAGGACGGAGCCATCCGCCAAAGGCATGTGGATGCCGTGGCTCAGTCTGGTGGGCGCGGTGCTGGTGGGCGTGTGGCTGCTGCCGGGCTCGCTGGGCTTGCTCCCCATCAAACTCACCGCCGAGAAGTTGTGGCTGACGACCTGGCCGTTGCTCGCCGGTGGCGCGCTCGCACTCCTGGGCGCTTGGCTGCGTCGTTGGTTCTCCCGTGATCTGACCCGTTGGCTGCCTGCGGGCGATGTGGGTGTCTTAATCGAGAAGTTGTTGGCGCGCGTCCAACTCCACCTGCCGTCCGAGGCCGGTTCGCACCCCGAACACGGACCAGGGCACGACGAACCTGCCGCGGAGGAGACTTCACGGTGGCCTGCCCGCCTCGTGAGCGCAGGCGACCATCTCGCTCGAATCGAGACGCGCCTGCGCTCGTGGCCGGTCGCCGGCACTTTGTTGCTTCTTCTGATTGGACTGCTACTCTGGCTGCTGTCGGGACAAGCAAACTGAAGCAACATGGTCTTTCGATATGCTACAAATCCTCAATCATCACTGGTGCCAACTGCCTGCCAGCAGAATCGCGCCGTTGCTCGACGCCGGAAACGCTATTGACCAAGCGCTTTTATGAAACGATTCAAACACCTGCTGGTTCATCTTGATCTTCAAGGAAATCACGACCGGGCGGCCATTCGCTATGCCTCCGCCGTGAGCCGGCTTGGCCGTTCGCAGAAGGTCAAGTTTGTCCATACCGGCCCCACAGCAACGCTCTTTGACGGCTTCTGGGAGGACTCCCCTGCTCGCACGGCCGCCTGGCTGCGCCAGGCGAATAAAGAGGTCGAAGGGCTCGTCCAACGCCACTTTCACGGTCCCGCAGGCTGCCAGTTGCAGCTCCAGGTACTCGGCGGCGCCGGATTCCGTGATTTACTGGATCAACTGCGTCGCGGAACCACCGATCTCATCATCGTCGGCAAGAGCGAAACCAATGTTGCCTTCGTGGAAAAGTTGGTCCGGAAAGCGCCGTGCTCGGTGATGGTCGTGCCGTCCGGGCGATCGGTGGCTTACCACCGAATCCTGGTGACGACGGATTTCTCGGATGACTCCACCCGGGCCCTGGAGGTGGCGGTGGCGTTCGCCAAGGCGCGAAAGCTGAAACAGGTTTATTGCTTCAATGGCTACGAGATTCCCTACGGCCAACATAAGACTGGCATTCCGCGGGACCAGTTCCGCCGGGAGACCGAGGCTTGGCGGCAGAAGCGTTTCGAGGCGGTCCGGCAGGGAATCGATTTCGGCGGCCTCACCGCCAACTTTGTTTGCCGTGAGAGTCCTGTCGTCGCCTCGGCCATCCTAAAGCAGGCGGAGCATCAGAAGATCGACTTGCTGGTGATGGGAGCTCGGGGGAAGGATGCCCTCGCCGCAGCCTTGCTCGGCAGCACCACGGCGCAGGTGGTCCGGGAGACTCACATCCCAACGCTGGTTGTAAAGCCCAAGGGGGCCGGGCGTGACCTCCTTGATCTGTTGTTTGGGAGCTCGCGGACATAGTCAGCCCCTCCGGTTACGTGCGAGCACCAATCCCACATCGAGCCATGAACATTGCGACTCAACTCGACGCTCTGGAGAGCCTGCTGGGGCGCCACTGGCACCATTTACCGGCCACCGACGTCGCACAATTGCTCGAAACGAACCTTGAGACAGGACTCGACCTGTTCACCGTGCGGCATCGCCAGGAGCAGTTCGGCCTCAACCAACTCACGGCACGAAAAGGCCAAAGCCCGTGGATCCGCTTCCTGCTCCAGTTCCACAATCCGCTGATCTACATCCTGCTCGCCGCCGGCGGGATCAAGATGGCGATGGGCGGCTTCGTGGACGCCGCTGTCATTTTAGGCGTCGTGCTGGTCAACGCCTGGATCGGTTACCTGCAGGAAGCCAAAGCCGAACGCGCTATCGAGGCGCTCTCGCGGAGCCTGGTGATGGAGACGACCGTCGTCCGCGCCGGAAACACCCTGCGCGTGCCCTCGCCGGAACTGGTGCCCGGCGACCTCGTGCTGCTGGCCTCCGGCGACCGGGTTCCGGCGGATTTGCGAATAGTGTTCACGCGCGACCTGCAAGTGGCGGAAGCGGCCCTCACCGGCGAATCCACGTCTGTCGAAAAATCTGCCGAGACCGAACTTGACCCGGAAACCCTCCTGGCAGACCGCACGAACATGGCTTACGCCTCGACCCTGGTGACCTACGGCCAGGGACGCGGCATCGTCACCGGCACCGGCGATCACACGGAAATCGGGCGCATCTCGGAAATGATCTCCACGGCGGGGAGTCTGGAGACACCGTTGACACGAACGATCAAGGTGTTCGGCCACAAACTACTGATCCTGATTCTCGGCCTCGCCGCGCTAGTCATGGTTGTCGGCTTCTGGCGCGGCGAGAGCCTCGATGAGATCCTGTCGTCCGCCATTGCCCTGGCCGTCGGTGCGATTCCCGAGGGGTTGCCCGCAGCCGTGACCGTGACACTCGCCATCGGCGTCTCGCGGATGGC
>JBBQYD010000592.1:0-3380 GCA_038209025.1 Verrucomicrobiota bacterium
CCACCATTTGCCCGCTAAACTCCAGCGGTCTTATCCCCTGCTCTTCAACCAGTTCAAGCCTGGATGTGTGACCCCAGCGCGCGAGCCAGTTCAGCAACTCGTCGTCTTTTAACAACATGTTGTCGGCGCCGTCCTCTAAACCACCGTGGGTGCCGCCCAGCCATTGAATAAAATCCCAATCCGACGGCGGAAACTGCTCCTGCTCGTGGGCCGCCCGGGTGATAAGCTCCAGGATGTCGGCCAGCGTCTTGGTTTTCTCTCCGGTGCGCGGGCGGGACACCTGGAACCGCACCGCCAACCGGAAGGTTCCGGGGCGCTCCTGGTTCGGCTCTGGATGACACAATACCCTCAATGCCGCGCGCGGCGCGTCCAGGTGAGTCAGCCGGGGCGGAAAAAGCCAGCTCTCCAGGTGCCGCACGATTTGCCGCTCTTTCGCCGCCTGCTCCACCTGGGCGAAACGGCTCAGGTTGGCGTAATCCGCCAACTCGGTCGGCAACGAGCGCTTCGCCCGTAGAAACAGGAACGCGACCTCCTCCAACCGCCCCTGCCCCTGCGCGTCCAGCATCCTCGGCCACCACTCCGTGCTCGGAAAATCCTTTCGCGACAACGACAGCTTTTCGAAATAATCCTCCAGCAGCAGCCAGGCGCGCTGGGAATCTCCGCACACCGCAAACGTCTTCAGCAACTCCTCCCGTTCGCAAACCGCGCTCTTCGTATCCGCCAGTTCGCGACGCAGGTCTGCCAACGCTCCATAAGTCTTGGAGAGCACCGTATGGTGCGCGTCATACTTCGATGCCTGCCCACCCCGGGCGCCATTCCCATTTCTGAACAAAGCTTTTGCCATCTGAAATCTCACCCCTGGTTTACGGGTTCTACCATTCTCCTCATATTCCACCCATGCTGGTCAATAATAATTGTAAAGATTTTTGACTCGTTGCGCCTCCCCCACGTCATCCCTCGGGTGGGTCTTGCTGGACCATCGATGACTGGTTCGACCAGGCGCGGTCGCACAAGGGGCAATTGGGGGTTGAGGAGAAGGACGACGTTCCATTAGCGTGATTCCACAGATGCTCAAGGATAGGTTAAATCCATGAACGATGTGGTGGTGTCTGAACCTGCCGCAATGGTGTCGCCTCGGGACAGGTATCATTGCTTCCAAAAGGCGGAGTCCCCCATGAGAACCACCCGGAACCGGCCGCGTTTTCTTTCGCCTGCCAGTCGCCGACATGCTAAAACACCTCCTGATTGAACACGACTTTCGCATCTTCCGCGCCCCCGGGGCCAGGTCGCGCGGTGTTCGCCACGACGCGCTGGACGGTGGTAATGACGGCCAGCCAGAACGACACGGCCCGCGCGCAGGAGGCGCTCACGCGCTTGTGCGAGACCTATTGGTTTCCGCTGTATGCCTTCGTGCGCCGGTGTGGCCATGCGCCGGAGGACGCGCAGGACTTGACCCAGGAATTCTTCGCGCAACTGCTCGCCCACAACTGGGTCGCCCGCGCCGACCGGAACAAAGGCCGGTTTCGCTCCTTCCTGCTCCTGGTCATGAAACGGTTCCTCGCCAAGGAATGGGACAAGGTCAGAACCCTCAAACGCGGTGGGCAAGCCCGGCTCGTTTCGCTGCAGTTGGACACGGCCGAAACCCGTTACTCCCAGGAACCGGCCGACACCCGCACGCCGGAGCAACTCTTTGAAAAGCAATGGGCGCTGACCTTGCTACAAACCGTCCTCCAGCGGCTGCGCCAGGATTATGCCCGGGACGCCAAGGGCGAGCTGTTCGAAAAGCTGGAGCCCTGCCTCATCGGCAGCCGCGAAATCCAGCCCTATGCCGCTCTGGCGGCGGAACTGGGCATGACGGAAGGCGCGGTCAAAGTGGCGGTGCATCGCCTGCGCGAGCGCTATCGTGAATGTCTGAAGAACGAGATTGCCCAAACGCTCGCTTCCCCGGCGGAGGTGGAGGCGGAACTGCGCCATCTCTTCCGGGTGCTGAGCCGCGGCTGACGATTCTGCGCCGCCCCTGTAACCTTTCCCGTCCAATCCGTAGTGTAAGAGTGGAAGGACCATTATGGATACGATGAAAATCTGCCCCGGCTGCCGAAGGCCACTCACGCCGAACGCGCCCGACGGGCTGTGCCCGGAGTGCCTGGACAAGGCCGGGCTGCCGACGGGCGCGGACATCGGACCGGACAGCCAGGTGGAAAACCAGCGACCGGCTTTTGCGGCGCCGTCGGTGGAGGCGGTGGCCCGGCTTTTTCCGCAATTGGAAATCCTGGGATTCCTCGGCCAGGGCGGCATGGGGGCGGTGTACCAAGCGCGGCAGAAGGAACTGGACCGGGTGGTGGCACTGAAAATCCTGCCGCCGGACATCGGGCGCGACACCGCCTTCGCCGAGCGATTCACCCGCGAAGCCCGGGCGCTGGCCAAGCTGAACCATCCTGGGATAGTCACCCTCTACGAATTTGGCCGGGCAGACGGACTGTTCTTCTTCCTGATGGAGTTCGTGGACGGGGTGAACCTGAGGCAGTTGCTCGAAGGCGGCCGCCTCTCCACGCGCGAGGCGCTGGCCATTGTGCCGCAGATTTGCGATGCGCTCCAATACGCGCACGACCAGGGCATCGTCCATCGCGACATCAAGCCGGAAAACATCCTGGTGGATCGGAAGGGACGGGTGAAGGTGGCCGATTTCGGGCTGGCCAAGCTGGTAGGGCGTGCGGACAACCCTGGCTCCGGCGAGAACGCAACCGCCGTGAGTGCCTCGTCGCTGACCGAGGCGGGCAAGGTGATGGGCACCCCGCAGTACATGGCTCCGGAACAGCGAGAGCGTCCCAGCGAGGTAGATCATCGGGCCGACATCTATTCGCTGGGCGTGGTCTTTTATCAAATGCTGACCGGGGAATTGCCGGGTCAGCGTATCGAACCGCCGTCGCGCAAGGTGCAGGTGGATGTGCGGCTGGACGAGGTAGTGCTCCGGACGTTGGAGAGGGAGCCAGGGCGCCGCTATCAACACGTGAGTGAGGTGAAGACCGATGTGGAAACCATCGCCAGCACCTCACCAACGTCGGCGCCAATGACCGATACGCAGGCTATGGGGAAATGGCGTCGGCATTTTCAGGTCAAGAGCGCCTGCTTTTTTTTCTCGGCGGTGTGTTTCCTGATCGCTGCGCTCTCCTTCTTCACATCGGACGAGAACGCCATCGCGGCGTTGTTCAGCTTTGTTGCCGTTATCAGCTTTAGCATCGCGGGCTACCGGAATTTCCGGGCCGCGTTGTCCCTGGAGGCTACGCCCAGCGTGCCCGCATCGGGCTCGCTTTCCGAACAACCGTCATCGGCTGGGATTCCAACCGCGCAAATGGAACAAATCCGCCGCGAGGTCCGCGCCC
>JBBQYD010000593.1:0-3360 GCA_038209025.1 Verrucomicrobiota bacterium
CCAGAGCGAGCAGACTGAACTCCAGGCCGGCTTGCAGGAAGCGCAGACGGAGTTGCGCGCGTGCGAGGTGGCTGTGGCCACCCACGAAGGCGAGGTGCGGGCGCTGCAAAACTCCGAACGCCTCTTGCACCAGAAGATCGACACCGTGGTGTACGAGATCGGGAGCCTGGCGGCGCAGGAGCAGGAAGGGCTGGCGCGGCGATCGGCCCTGGCCGCACGCGCGGCGGAATTGGAAATCCGCGAGCAGGAGCAACAAGGCAGCGTGACAGATTTGAACGCGCAACTCGACGGCTTGCGCCAGCAGCGCGATGCCGGCCACTCCACCCTGACGGAAAGCAAAGTGGCGCTGGCTGCCGAGGAGCAGTTGCGTTCGTCGTTCTTGCACCAGCATCGCTCGCTGGAGCAGCGCATTCGGGAATTGAGCCAGGTGGTGGACCAGCGGAAGGGTGAATTATCCTCTTTCGCCGGACGCAAGCAGGCCGCCGAAGTCGAGATTCAGCAATCCGCCTTGCGCATTGAGTCGCTTCAGCACGACCGCGACCAGGTCAACACTCAAGCCGCCGATTTGCTCGCGCGCAAGCAGGAGCAGGAAGGCGAGATTCTGGCCCGGGAAGAAGCCCTGCGTGATCGCCGCCGCATTTTGACCGAGCAACAGCAATCCCGTGGCAGCCTGGAAATTGAACTGGCTCAGAAAAACATGGCGGTTCAGAACCTCCGTGAACGGGTCCAGCAGAAGTATCACCTTATCCTGGACGACATCCGCAGTGAGTGCATCACCATTACTTTCGCCGACGAGGGTCCCGCTAAAGTCCATGTCATGACACCCGATGAAATGGCTGCCTCCGGCGCGGCCACCAATTGGGAGGAGATCGGCCGCCAGGTGGAAACCTTGCAGCAGCGACTGGACGAGATGGGACCGGTCAACCTGGTGGCCATTGAGGAATATGAGGAAACCGAACAACGATACCAGTTCCTGAGCAAACAGCACGACGATCTCGTGCAGGCGAAGGTGCAGTTGCTCGAAGTGATCAATCGGATCAATGTGCAGACCAAGGACATGTTCCGGGAAACCTTCGAACGCATCCGTGACAACTTCCGCAACCTGTTTGTCGAAGTGTTTGGCGGTGGCAAAGCGGACCTGGTGTTGATGGACGAAAACGATTTGCTGGAAAGCGGCATTGAAATTGTCGCCCGCCCTCCCGGAAAACAACTGCAGACCATCTCGCTGCTGTCCGGCGGTGAGCAGACCATGACCGCTGTTGCCCTGCTATTCTCCATTTACCAGGTCAAGCCCAGCCCGTTCTGCGTGCTGGACGAGTTGGACGCGCCGCTTGACGAATCGAACATCAACCGGTTCATTCGGGTCCTGCAACGGTTCCTGGTGCATTCGCAGTTCATCATCATTACGCATAACAAACGCACCATCGGCATGGCGGACGTGCTCTACGGCGTCACCATGCAGGAACATGGCGTCAGCCGCATCGTGAGCGTGAAGTTCCATAAGGACTCTGAGGCGGTGGCGGACCGGCCGGCACCGGCCGAAATTGGAGCCGCAACGGGGACCTCCATGCCTTCTTCCGCTCCGCAAGCTGAGACCGAGGTGTTGCTGGCCAAGTGACCGGTGCTTCCGGGCTGGGAGCGAGGTGAAGACGGGTGGGCGCTCAATGCCGCCGCTCCCTGACTTGGCCCACGCGATTCAACGGGGACCGGAGATCGCTTTTTGAGGATTGTCGGTAGGTTCAAGCCGCCGCCCATTGCTCCCGAATCAGCTTTGCCGCCTCCGGGATGGCTTTCGCGGGATCACCCTTGCAGCCGCATTCCAAGCTGATGAAATCCTGGTAGCCGATCATCTTAAGCCCGGTGAAACCGAGCGTGTAGTTGTCGCCCGGATCCTCGCCGGGCACCTTGCGCTCTTTGCGGCTGGCGATATGGACGTGATGGAGGTGGTTGCCCGCAGCGATAAACGCGGCCATATCATTGGTTTCTTCCCACGTCATGTGCCAGAAATCGCCCATTAACGCGATGCCAGGATGATTCACATCCCGGCAAATGGCCGCGCCATCCGCGACCTGCCTCAGGAAATGGCACTCGCGGCGGTTGAGCGGTTCGAGCAGCAGGCGGGTTCCGGCTTTTTGCGCATGCTCGCCAATTTCGGGCAGCAGTTTTATCAGCAGTTCGCGAGACTCTTTATGCCCCAGTTTCGTCTGATCATTGAACGCCGGGACCACGATCATCCCTGTGGAGGCGAGGGCGCCAGCGGCCGTCAGAATTTCCTTGATGCTGGCCAGCGCCTTGCGCCGCACCTCTTCCTGCTCAGAAATGATGACGCCTTCGAACCCGGCACAAACCGCGCTGATCTGGACTTTCCGCCCTTTGAGCGCTTTCTGAAATTCCTCCACCCGTTTGCCAAGCCCGCCTCCCCACGGTTCGATGGCTTCAAAGCCGTGCTTTTCCAGGAAATCCAGCTTTTCGTTGAGGCTATTGCCCGGGGCCACACCTTCCTGACAGGAGAGGCGCAATTTCGCGGCTCGCGGCGGGGCCGGCGGGTTCTGTGCAAAGGCTTTGGGCAGAGCAGCCCCCGCCAAACCGGTGACAGCGGAAAGGGCGAGAAATCGACGGCGATTGACGTTCATGGCAGAGGTCTTTAAGCCATTGGCGTGATGATTTCAACGCTTTTTTGCGTTACGCGACAGGGAATGATCATTCTTGCCGCGAGGTCGATGGTTGGAGGAAGTGACACTCCGGCAAACCCCTGGGGGGCATCAGCCTGCCCCCGCGAATTAGATCCCGCGTTCGTTGATCACCGCGTTCCCGTCCCCCAGGACCACAACCCTTGGCTTCCAGTGCCTGCCCTCGGCGGCATCCACTTCGGTGAAGCTCATGATGGTGATGCGGTCCCCGGGCTTGCCCAAATGGGCGGCCGCGCCATTCAGTATTATTTGGCCAGTGCCGCGTTCGCCCGGGATGGCGTAGGTTTCAAAGCGCGCCGCGTTGGCCATGTTGCTGCACAAAATCCTCTCATACGGCAGCAGGCCAACCTTCTCCATGAGGTCCAAATCGATGCTCATGCTGCCCTCGTATTCGATGTTGGCGGCGGTGACTCGTGCGCGGTGAATTTTCGATTTTAAAAGATGAACCAGCATAATGTGCGGCAAACCCGCACGCGTACCATGGCAATATAGTGCCGTGCCGGTGGGATGCAATCATTTGTCGGTGGTCCCGGCGGTTCCGAATAGGGGGATTGGCCGGTTGGGAATCGCGATGGCAGTCGATCGATTGGTGAAGGAGGCTGACACCGGGGCACAGCGGGGCCTCCAGCAGTGAATGCCGGAAAGCGGAGGATTAAGTTGTCAACGGGAT
>JBBQYD010000594.1:0-3360 GCA_038209025.1 Verrucomicrobiota bacterium
CGTCCGCATCTGAGTAACGAGCCCACAACTTGAGCTTGGATTCGGCTTCCTCAGGGGTGGGGGCAGCCAGCACCGCCGGCTCGAAATACCGGACCTCGTTTTCCTCGTCGATGATCAGGTCGCCGTAAGTGTCGCGAATCGTTTCCCCGCCGCGGCGTTCGGGAGTGATATTGCCGATGACCGAGCGGGTTTTACGCACGGCGTCCTCGCCTTTGAACAGGAGCATCATCACGCGACGACGGCGTCCGGTCTTGGGGTCCGGGCTTAAATTCTTGAGAATGTAATCGTAAATCAGTTCCTGGATGCGGCGGTCCTGCGGATCGTTTGCGGAAATGGTTTCCTCTGAATACTTTTTGACCAACTCCGCACTGGGTGAGAACATTCTGGCTCCCACCAAATCCAGCCCGGTTCGGGTGATCAACCGGCTTAGAATCCCGCCGGTTCGAGATTTGTACAGGGAGTAGGGGGTGATGATTACGTAAGCGAGTTGTTCGGACATATAAGATCAGGAGGGGGAAGCGTTGCTGGCCGAGCTGGCGGGCACTTCGGCTCCGGATCCAGATGATTTGCCACCCAGGATTTTGAACATGACAGTGCCGCAGGTCGGGCATTTGCCTTTGATGGCTTTTCGCCCGTTCTTCATGGTTTCCTCGACCGCATCGACGATTTCCTTCTTCGCTTTACATTTGACGCAGTATCCTTCGGGCATAGAAAAATGGCTGCGCTGACGCTTTATGCCTCGCGCAGTTACAACCTAAGATTATGGGCCACTCTGGAGCAGCGTCAACTACGTAAAAGAAACGCCTCTGGTGGTTCATAAGTGGCTATAGGATAGCTCTTAACAGAAATATAGGCGCCCTTTTTCCGGGTTGCCAGCCCGAGAATCGCTTTGATTTGCAACGGTTTGCGCATGGCGATTGTTACGATTAGTAAATTCAGCATGGTCCTTTGCAGGGTGCCAATTGTATATTGACGGGGTGATAGAAACTGCGGAACAGCTCAATAGTTACCTGGAAACGATTCGCTCCGCGACCTGGGTGGCAGTCGATACCGAGGCGGACAGTTTGCATGCGTATCCCGAGAAGGTATGCCTGATTCAGATCAGCACGGCTAAAAGCGACCGTTTAATTGACCCATTGGCTGGTTTTCCCATTGATCGTTTACTGGAAATGCTTAGCAGTCACGAGTTGATCATGCATGGAGCCGATTACGATTTGCGACTCCTGCGCAAGCACCATGAGTTCGTGCCGCGCACGATATTCGACACCATGCTGGCGGCGCGATTGCTGGGAATAGAACAGTTTGGCTTGAGCCACCTGGTGGAGTTCTGCTTGAAGGTGAAGTTGGAGAAGGGACCCCAAAAGGCGAACTGGGCGATTCGCCCGCTCACCAAGCGCATGGAAGTGTATGCGCGCAACGACACGCACTATTTGAAAGCCCTGTCAGATCGTTTGCGGCAAGAGTTGGAAGGCAAAGGCCGGCTGGCATGGCACCAGGAATCCTGCGCCCGACTCATTTTGGATTGTGCCCAGGAGCGGGTGGTGGACTCGGACGCCGTCTGGCGGGTCAAAGGCTCGCACCAGTTGGGCCGCCTCGGGATGGCGGTTTTGCGGGAGATCTGGCTTTGGCGCGAAACTGAAGCTGTGGCGGCCAACCGACCGCCGTTTTTTGTCTTGAGTCACGACACCCTCGTCGCGATAGCGCAATCCGTTGTGGAAGAAAAACCGGTGGAATCGATGTTTCCAAGGCACCTCTCGGACCGCCGCCGCGGCGGTTTGCTGCGGGCCATCGAGCAGGCCCGGCAACTTCCCCCTGAACAGCACCCGAGAATTCGAAAAACTTTGAGCCGGCGACCCTCTGAAACCGAGCGCCGCCGCTATGCCGAACTGCAAAAGGTCAGGGACAAACGGGCCGCGGAACTCGGAATTGACCCCACGTTGATTGCCAGCCGGTCCGTCATCTCAGATCTGGTCCACGATTGGGAAAAACACCTGCCCGACCTGATGGAATGGCAGCGAAAGCTGCTGACGGAATAATCAGACCACCTCAAAGGCAAACCCCTTTAAGTACTCCGTTTCCGGGATCATGGGCACAACGGGATGATCCGGTGACTGGGTGTAGGTGGCGATTCGGCGGAGCACTTTATGGGCATCATAAGCCGCCGAGAGGAGCGTATCCTGGAACAAGCTGGCGTCCACGTGGTGAGAGCAGCAAAAGGTGGCCAGCACGCCGCCAGGCTTCAGCAGTTTCAAGGCGCGCAAGTGGATCTCCTTGTAACCGCGCAGAGCGTCGGGGACGGATGCCCGGTTCCTGGTAAAGGAGGGCGGGTCCAGAATGATCAGGTCCCAGCCCGGGAGCAACTTTTCGTTCGGGCCAGACGTGGTATGGGCTTTAAGCCAATCGAAAACATTGATGCACTCAAAGGCGCACTGGGCGGAGAGTCCATTCAGACCGGCATTGACCCCGGCCATTTTGATCGCGTCGGCGCTCTGATCGAGCATGTAAACCTTTTCCGCCCCTGCGCGGGCGGCATGGAGGCCAAACCCACCGAGAAACGAAAAGCAATCCAGCACTCGCGCGCCTTTGGCAAATTGGGAAACCAACTGATAGTTTACCTGCTGGTCAAGATACAGGCCGGTCTTGTGACCAGCGCGAACGTCCACCTCGAACTTGAGGCCGTTCAACCCGATCTGAAGCGGGCCCTCGCTGGTCTGGCCGCGCACCAGACCGTTGACGTCCGCCAGGCCCTCGAATTTGCGGGAGGAGACGTCGTTACGCTCCATGATGGCCTTGGGGGAGAACATTTCCTGGAGCACATCCAGGATAATTTCTTTGCGCTGGTCCATGCCCAGAGAGGAGGTCTGCACGACGAGAATGTCCTCGTATTTATCCACGATGAGGCCGCTCAGGAAATCGCTTTCGGCATTGACCACGCGGAAGGATGTGACCCCCGGCAGGTGTCGGCGCCGAAACTGCAGGGCCGCCGCGATGCGTTCCTGGAAAAAGCGGCGATCGATCTCAACCCGCTCGTGCGCGAGAAGGCGTACGTTGATTTTTGATTTTGAATTATAGAAACCTATTCCCAGGAATCGCTGACGATGGTCTTTCACCTGAACCACCTCGCCGTCCGCGGCGGGCTGGGTCAGCCGGATGATGGATCCGTGGTAGATCCACGGATGCCCCGCCACGATACGGTCCGCTTCACCAGGTTTGAGAATGACTGTCGCCAAATGTTGCATAAATTGCGAAATTGAGAATGCTGGCCCCGCCAGCACCCTTAGCATAGCTCTCGCCGGGCAGTTAAGAAAGGCGCAAATAGAACGAAACACGCCGGCAAACCCCGAAGAAGAGGATTACCCC
>JBBQYD010000595.1:0-3358 GCA_038209025.1 Verrucomicrobiota bacterium
GGATGAGCCGGTCCGGCTCCAATTCAGGTTGCTCCTTGAGCCAGTGGTCCACCTGATCGCGGTTAAAAGGCGAGGCATAGCCTTCATCATTGGCTACCGACCAATCGGTTTTCCCTAGCGTGTGCTGGATGTAATAGAGCAGTTGCAGGGTTCTAAGCTGCGCCTGACGGCAGGTCGCCAGACGCGATGCCGGGTTTTCAACGTCCCCGATCAACACCGGGTAATCGTTGTTGTAGTTCAGATGCGTTCGGGTGATGCCCCGCGCAGTGGGTTGATCGCTGTTCGGCATGCCGCGATATCCGATGAAAGTCGCGAAGTTCCAGGGCTTGGTCCTGGTGTTAACCTGTTCGCCCGCCACGAGATTTTTGATGAACCGCTGATGTGCCACGTCATACCCGGGCGGGGGATTCGTCATCAGCAATTCGGGCGGCAGGCCGTGCGGGTATTGCTTTACGACAGCGGTCCAGGTCAGGTGTTGGATAGCCCGCTGGGGGTCGGGTTTTTCGTTGGTGCAGTTTCCTACGCGATAGCGTGCACCGGTGAGCGGGATCACATCTCCCCATTCGGTGGCGTCCACCAGCACCTTGCTCTTGATCTCCCGAACGACGGTGCCTTGGGCGGTCGTGAATTCAACCGACACCCCGGTGACTTTATTGCCGCTCTTGAGCACCCTGACAACCTTGGAGCGGAGCGACACGTGAAGGGCCGGGGTTTTGTCGCGGGCACCTTCCAGCAGGTGGTAAAGAATGCGCTGGCCTACACGCGGTTCCGTGGAGATATGGCTGTTCCAGTAGGCCCGTTCAGACGAGATGCCGAGCTGCTTGTAGTAGGAGGCTGCGATTTCGGTGAACTCATGGTACAAGCCCCGCTCGCGCACCAGAGTGTAAGGCCGGTCCTTAGGTGCCGGTCCCTCATCCATGGAGGTGACCGCGGCCGCGCTCATCTGGCCGCCAATCCAGTCGGTTTCTTCCAGCAGCAGCACCGCTGCGCCTAATCGCGCCGCCTGCATCGCCGTCCCAAATCCTCCCGTGCCCGCTCCCGCAATCACGACGTCATACTGATCGTGCAACTCGGGGAGCGGGGTAGGACGGCTGGGGGCCATCGTCATTATCTTGGCTGGATGCTCCGCGTTTGGGGCCGGAGCCGAGAGAACGTTGCCGATGCCTGTCAGCCACAGCAGCAAGATTGCCGTGCGAAAAGAAGCTGAGGCGGCGGGTCGTAGGAAGGCGGACCATCCTGCCGGGGGTGACGAATACAGGTCGTTGCTGCTCACCAGACTATTGTGCAATAACGGTGGGGAGTGTCAGTTGTTTTCTTGCCGGCCGGTCACGGTCAGGGTGAAGTGACTTCCAAGGTTATTTCCCGGTGGGAGACAGAATTGGAGAATGGCAAACAGAGCACGAGCCGGGCGTCCGCCAATGTGCTGCTGCCGTCCTTTTTGTAGGGATTGTGCCGCCTGGCTGGCCAGACGAGTCTGGCGCCGCGTGGCACGCTTACCCGCACATGGTCAAACTCGAACCAGGCGCCGAGCGCAGAAGCGGACCAGGTCTGTGATTTTTCGCCCAGGGCAATTGATTTCCCGATGGCGGTTTTCAACACGGCTTTGCGAGGGACCAGGAACGGGAGGTGCCCTTCCACTGGTTGTCCGGACTTGCACGTTGCTTCGTAGCGAACCGTCAGTCGGTTGTCATCCACCGGCTGAATGGAGACGCGACATTCTTCATCTCCATACTGGAGGTTTAGAGCAGGTGAGGAGTGGGTTATGTCGATTCGCGCCCGGGACGGAATATGAATCAAACCGCCTTTGGGTTTGAAGTCCGGGTTTTCATCGCCGGGCCGGTGGCGGAGCTGGCTGGGGTTGCCCAGGGTGAAGGTGCTCCAGTAAGGCTGCAACTTGGTATTTCCGCCGCCCAGGATCAACCCGGCTCCGTGATGATATACACTGACGAAATTCTGGCGGTCCTGTATCCAACGGTTCTCCGCCAGGTCGGACACGAACGCGGAGAGGCAGATGAACCAGGGTTGCTTGCGGAAAACCAGCGCGTCTCCTTTGCCGAAAACGCTGAGCTGTCGATCCGCTCCAGAGGAAGGGGGCGCTACGGCGCCGGTTTCGCCATGAAGCAGGAAACTGGCGGCTGTATCCGCGGGCATATCCCAGTTGCGAAGTGCCATTTGGCGCGCCAGGTAGGCGCGTCCCTCAGGGCTAAAGGAGAAACCCACGTTACCAGTCCCAATGCCCGGATGAAAGGGGTTGCGTTCGTCGATTGTCTCAACCTGGGAACCGTCCGGATAGGTGAAGAGGGTGTGGAACACGGCGGCCCGGCGGAGCGCCGGCAACACAGCGTCATCATGCGACATGGCGTAGTATGCGCCGAGGGAATCGACGTAAACGAAGTTGTAGCCCACGACCGGGCCGCTGTGCTCCGACCAGTATCCACCAGGAGATTGCGCGGCGACCACCCGGGCCATAAAAGCCCGCGCGGTCTCCCGCCAGTCAGCACGATCCAAACACCTGCCCGCGCAGTAGAGCGCCATCGCCAAATGGCAGGTTTTGTTGTGCGGTTGGCCGTTCTTGAGTGACCCGCCAATGCGCTCGAAGCCCAGTTTCAAGCCTTTCTCCCAATGCTGCCGACGGTTCGGCGGCATGGTTTCTTTGATAAGTTGGAAGGCTCGAATCCACCGGCTGTAGGTCCAGGGCTGGGCAGTTTGGCCCCAGGTGGAATTATCTTTTTTGCGAAAGGTCCACAAACCCTTTTCGTCCTGGGCTTCCACCAGGGCGTCGCCCCCCTTGATGATGGCCTCAAGCAAGGCCGGGTCGTGGTAGAAAGGATTCTCCGCATCCTGAATGGACCAGGCGACCGCCAGCGGGAAAATCACGTTTTGATCATCACAAATCCAGGGCTCAGAACCAAAACGGCCGGTGTCGGGGTCCTGGCGCCGGAGGCTTACGCCAACCTCCGAAACCAGCGATTTTAGAGATTTTTCCCGCGGATCCCAGGTTCCCTCCGGGGCAGGCAATGGGGCCGCCGAGCGCGCCACAACGCAACACAGCAGGACCAAGAGGGCGGCAAAACTTCGCATTCGACAGCGGCCCGGGGCTTCAGCAGCCAACCGGGTGCGGGCTTTCACAATGGTTAGCGTTTTGCGGGGGTCACTGCCCTGGCCTTGGCCAGGACTTCGGCTAGCGTTACTGGTTTGCCACCCAGCCGTTTGCTTTCGTCCGCTGCCGACATGAAGGCGAACAACTCGATGGTTTCCTCCGTTGGAATCGGCGATTTGCCGGTTTGGAGGAACTTAACGATTTCGACCACCAGCGGGGAGTAGCGGTCGTAGGCGCCCACCGGGGCTTCGCCCTTTT
>JBBQYD010000596.1:0-3356 GCA_038209025.1 Verrucomicrobiota bacterium
AAGTTCCTCTGGAAAGAGCGTAGCCCCGTGTTCATTGAGCGCGCTCCAGCGCTATGCCGCGCTTTCGCAGTCAAAACCCGCTTCTGGATATTGTGATTGTGACGCTTTAACCTAGGAATTTGTTTTTGCATCAACCCTAAGTTCCACATAGCCTTCGGGTGTCCGCACCATCATCGGCGGCACAAACGCTTCAGCATCCGCGTCGTTATTCGCCGCGGCAGCGCGCGGTTTGCGGTCGGGATTATCATTGAGTTCCGCCGTGAGCCGTTCCTGGTTCATGGAGGCAGCCACCAGGGCGGGCAGCGCCACCTTCGCCTGAAACGGGAGCTGCTGGGCCTGCTGGGCCACCTTGGCCGGGTCCATCGGCCGGCCGGCGCCTTGGCCGGGGGGGCCGATGGGAAGTCCCGCGGTGGCCGCGGGACCGGTGGTGGCCGCCAGCCCGGCGCGCGAACCGCTTCTGGCCTGCGGCGAAGCGCCGGCGATTTCCGTGCTGCGCGCCTCGCCCGTGGCCATGTTGATATGCGTCACGGCCGGCACCTCCGTTTCGTGGTTCATGACCAGCAGTTCCTCGCCATTAACCTTGATTTCCTCGCCGGGTGGCACGGGAATCTCCCGGGCCGGCCGGCCGGTGGCCCAATCGTAGCGCACCAGTTTCTCCGGCGTGCCCACCCACACGTCCTCGCCGCGCACATACAAGTTCATCGCCGCGGCCATCGATTTCTCCATGTCCTTCTGCATTTTGTCCGCCGATGGAATGCGGCCAAAGGTACCCCCCTGATCCTCCGCCCTTAATTTGGCGGCGGCCATATCTTTGAGTTCCTGCTCGACGGTGGCGGCGATTTGTTTGCGATCCAATAGCTGCCGGGACCAGACTTGTTTGCCCGACTTCAGTTCGTACCTGGCCAGGGTGTCGCCATGCAGGAAGACCAGTTGATCGCTTTCTTTCCCCGCAAAGGCCGACTGGCCGGAGTAGGAGCGCTCGGGAAACCGCACCGAGAACACCGCCTTGGGCGCGCACCCAAACCATGCATACCAAAACCAGACACCGAGAAACAACGCCACCAGGGCGGCGGCTGTCCCGGTGCTCCAGCCGATCACCCGCCAGCGACGGGCTTCCCGGACCGATTTCTGCCCGGCAAACACGGGGATTCTTACGCCGCTGGAACTGGCGCGCGCGCGGCATAGCGGCGAGCACACATAGCCGAACATCTCCATGCACTGCGCGCAAATGGGTTTCCCACAAACCCGGCACTTCTCCACGGCCGTCTCCCGGGCATGCTTCGCGCAGGGGGTTCCCAGCGCGGCGGCCTCAGCCTCGGGTTGGTCGGCGGGGGCGACCCGCGCCACCGGCACCGCGGAGGTGGCCCGCGCCACCGGCGCTGGGGTTGGGACTGGCGCCTGCTGCTGATGAACCAGTTGGGTCACGTATTCCGACGCATCCAAACCGCAGGCCGGACAGACAAATTTAACGGGGCCGGCAATCATTTCCGGCGTGACGTCGAAGGCGAACTTGGCGCCGCAATTGCACTGGATCTTCATGGTTGGTTAGGGGTTGAGCAGCTTGACTCCAGGGGGGATCGGCATGGCCGCCGCCGCCCGCGGCCCGATACGTTCCACCCGGCCGTCGGAGAACATCAGGTTCCCGCCATAACGGTGGTGGTTGTTGCCCGGGCCATTGCCATTGGGTGAAAACACCTGCTGGCCGGCGGTTTTGGGTCCGGCATCCACCTGCGCGTCCGTCAGCAGCAGCCCATTCGCGTTGGTGCTCCATTGGCCCATGTAAAACGCGTAGCCGATCTTCTGCCGGGCAAACGACTTCGCCGGCAAATCCACGGGGTCTTTGACACCCGGACACACAAACGCCCGGGTCTCCGAGGTGTAAAGCGGCACCAGGACGGCGAGCGCTGCGGCTGAAGTGCGCGCCTCCTCGTTCGCGGGAAACCGGCCCTGATGCTCGCGCGCATAAAGGTCCAGGGCCACATAAAGCTGCTGCAGATTCCGCTGGCAGGCATTTTGAAGATCGCGCTGGCGGTTGCCGGAGGAGCGGCCCCAGTAGAGCGTTGAAACGATCACGAGGATCGCGGCAACGACCATCAGCTCAATGAGCGAGAAGCCGCGGACAGTGGGGCGCAAGACCGGGCGTCCGGGATGGGCCAGCCCGGCGCTGCGGAGCAGACGTGCGTCCTGGTTTCTTCCACGGTGCATGGGGCAGATATAATCGTGATGACAATTGAAGGCAATGCAAAAAGCATGCGTCGCCGGGCGCTTCAGGGCGTCTGGCTGGTGGTTGAAAAATGCCGACCGGCAAAGGCTGAAAGGCATCGCCAGACAACAGCGCCCGAAAATGTTGGCACAATTAGCGGCAGGCCGGGACGGCCTCACCCTATCGCCCGGCGCACCTTGCCGGACGGAATGCTATTTCACGCAAAATTGCTGGGAAATGGCTTTTTGCGCGCCCGCAGGTACTCGACGCTGCGCGGGTGAATGCCCGGTTGTCACGATCGGAGCAACTGTGAATCCTCGACCTACTTCAGCGTCGGTTGCGGCATTGGAATGGTGAACTCCTTCATTTCGACCGTCCCCACGTTGACTTCGGAATCGTCATCATTGCTCTTTGCTTCCGGCACAATGATCTCCCGAGTCGAGGTGAAAAATGTGACGGTTTGACTCTGCCCTTCGGGCACACCCGGTTGAATTGTAAACTCGTACTTGCCGGGGAGCGCCTCATCAACTCGGAATGATCCGTCAGGCGAAATGGTCGCGGGGAAGTTTTGGAACATTTTTGAGGAATGGACCATCGCTTCCCGGTTCGTCTTATAGAATTCGTTGCGTTCCTCGTCATTTTTCAACTGCCGCAGTGCTTCCATCAGTTTTGAAACCGGGGTATTGAGAGACGCGGAGCCTCTGGTGAAATTCGGCTTGGCATCGCCCGAGAACTTCAACTTTCCAATGATGGTTCGGCCAGTGCCGCCAAAAGAAACCGCTGTGGTTTTACCGGGTTTTATGTCCACAGTTCCAAGTCGGCTGTGGGAATACGAACCGCCGCCGCGAGGCACGAGCCGGGCAATGGATTGCGGGCCGGGAGGCACAAAGTTGAAGGCAAACCGGCCTTGGTCATCGGTCCTGGTTCGAAAAGCGTTACCATCGTAAATCAGATGTGGGAGCATCGCCGGGCGCCGATTTGTGGCCGCCTGATCACCAGCGCGCGACTCCGACCAATCCCGCAACGGCTCGGACAGCACCACCTGTTCGTTCGTTCCGGGATGATGTCCGACCCGCAACGTGCCCTCGACGCGGCCCCACCCTTGCAGCGTGATTTTGGGATTCGATTTCAACTGCTCCAGCGAAGCCTGTGC
>JBBQYD010000597.1:0-3340 GCA_038209025.1 Verrucomicrobiota bacterium
GAGGTGACCCAAGGAGTGGAGTAAATGCCAACTTTCAGTCCCAAGGCGTGAATTTCGTCACATATCTTCTGCATGTCGGGAAACTTCTCGTTGGTCTGAATGCCGTGAAATGGTCCGCCGCGCTTGCCCTGCCAGGCGTCGTCTATGTTCACATAAGTCCAGCCATGGTTGATCAGTCCGCTGGCGGCCATGGCTCGCGCGGCGCGGATGACGTTGTTGCCCGTCACGGTCGCGTGATAGGCGTTCCAACTGTTCCAACCCATGGGCGGCGTCAGCGCGATTGTTTCGCCGACGACGATCTTGATTTTTTTCTCGCCCGCGCCTTTCGCGTTTTTTGCGCGGAGCGTGATGGCGTGTTCGCCGGCCTTTGGCAGCGAGCCGGCGATGTCGCCGGTCTTCGCATCCACCTTGAGCCCCGCAGGCAGGCCGTCCACGGAAAATTCCATAGGCCGGTCACCCGTGGCGGGAATGTGATAAAGAAACGGATTTCCCGGACGCACACCAACGAGGCCCGGTCCGTTGACGCGCGGAGTGGAGGGCGCTTGGGGTGTGCGTATTTCCGGCACCGATGCATTGGTTGTTGCCGTCGTCTGGGCGCAGGCAAAACCAAGCGTCAGCTCCAGTGTCATCGCACACAGCAACCAAATTGGCGGCCGCGTGGTTGGGAATTTCATGTTCATCGTTTCAATTCTAATGGCATCGAAGCTTGTGGAAAGATTTCAACGACGAGAACGCGGAATTCGGGCCGTTGTAAATATTCGATGACATGAAACCTGATGCGCCCCGAAGCCAGCCTGCACGAATTCTAGGGCACGGCGTAGACTTCCACGAGAGCAACGCCGGTCGTGCCGCCCACGCCGCTCACCTGCGCCGTGTAGGCGCCCGGCGCGAGGGTAAGCTTGAGGGCGGCGGACTTGGTGTCCGTCAACAACTCGAAGGCACCCACCTGCATGAAGGTCGCCGCCAGCGCGGAATCCCAGTCGTCGTTATAGGCGATTTGGTTCGCCGGCGTCGCGCTGTCGAAGACCGCCAACTGCGAATCGGCCAGCACCCCGGTCACCCCAAAGTCGGACAACCGCAGGCCTATCGCCCGGATCAGCACCGTCACCGGCGTGTCGCCGCCAATCACAAAGCCGGCAATCATGATGCCCGCGCCGGTATCCACCTGCGCACGGGCTGACACGTTCACCAAGACAGGCTTAGTCGCGTCCAACGTCGTGTTGGTGTTGTAGATTTCCGCCAACGCCACCCCCGTCGTGCCGCCCACCCCGCTGATCTGCGCCGTGTAGGGAGCCGGCGCGAGGGCGGCCAACAGGGCGGAGTCCTTGGAGCCGGTTGTCAAAGCGAAGGCCCCCACCTGGGCGAAGGTCGACGCCAACGCAGAATCCCAGTCATCGTTGATCTGGATTTGGTTCGGCGGGGTCGCGCTGTCGAAAATTGCCAGCTGCGGATCGGCCAGAGCTCCCGGGACCCCAAAGCCGGTCAGCGCCGGCCCGATGCCGCGCACCAGCAGTGAAGTGTTGCCCGTGCCGCCGTCGGCGACAAAGCCGGCGATCAGCGTCTGCGCGCCCGCCCCCGCCCCCGTGCGGATCGAAAGGTTGACCAGTTGGCCGGGTTTGGTGACGCCGCCACCCACCGTCAGCACGGCGGCGTCGCTGGTGACCGAACCCGCGGAATTCGTGACCACCACCGTGTAGCTGCCGGCATCAGCCGCGGTCACGCTGCTCAGGATCAGACTGGCGTTGGTCGCACCGGTGATGTTCACACCATCTTTCTGCCATTGGTAGGCTGGCGTTGGGGTGCCCGACGCCTCCACCGTGAAGGTGACATTGGCGCCTGTATTCACCGTCTGGCTCGCCGGCTGCGTCGTGAACCCAGGCGCCACTGGGTTCGAAATGGTAGCCGAGATGCCGATCGTGACGTCATCAATCGTCACTACGGAGGCTAGTTGGCCGCCTGCAATGCCCGCAGGGATCATCGCGCCGAGGTCGGTCCAACGTATCCAGAGATCTGTTCCGGGAGCCCATCCGCCGACGATGGTGAAGGTAACCCCGGTAAAGGGATGACGGTTCGCTGCGGCATTGCCATCGAGACCGATGGAGCGAGTAGAGTTGGTAGACTGGACAACGACCGGGGCGTTGAACTGGAGAGCGGGAACATTATTGTAGGTGCCGGCATTGATTGCGGTAGCATCAGTGGAGTAAGACACTTGGATGCCCTCGGCAACAGCGCTCGGGGTCGTCCAATATCCCTGACTCCACTGCTCTCCAGTAAAAGTCAGCACGAGAGAAATCACCGTCAAGCCGGTGTTATTCGTGAGTCGAACACCGACCGCCGCAGGTTTTCCTCCGGCGGGATCGCTGGTGGTTCCGCTAGGCTGAAAGCCGAAGGCCCGGTCCAGTCCTTTTATGCTGTCAGCCAAGCCGACATCGCGGATACCTGATTGGGAACCCAGCAACTGGTCGACGGCGATCGCCGTAAATTTGTAGGTTGCCGGAGTAACGTAGGTGTTTCCGGATGCGCGTGTGCCGGCATACCAACCTGGCAATGTCGAGTTGTCCGCCCAAGCAATATCAGCGGCGCTTCCAGGGCCGCCAAGCGTGTTGAAATCCTGGGAGTAGGTCTGCGACACACTGTTGAAGGCAATCTGACCCTGAGCAACGGAGCCCAAGATCAAGCCGGCCAAGGAAAGAAAATTTTTGGAAAAGTTCATGCTGATAAACTGCGGGAGGGGATCGAACATGTTTGTGTCACTGAGAAAGGGTTGGTGGTGTAAGAATCGTTCCGGTAATGGGAGCAATCACTCCATCATCAGCTTCTCAATGCCGACTTTTTTTCGAAAAGCCGACGAGAGGACGACTCGCAAGCTGGAGATTCGAGCAGGAAAGATCGGTGCTCAGCGAAAGGTTGTGCGCTTCCGGAGCAAAAGACAGAAACCGAGAGCAGCAAAGCCGGCGAAAACGGCGTAGGTGGATGGCTCAGGAATCGCGGTAATGCTGAAGTTATCCACCGAGATGATACCGTTGCGAGCGCCAGACGTCAGGATTTCCGGCTCATACCAGCGGAGCCACAGATCGCTGCCGCTCGCCCAGCCGCCCGGGATATTGAGGGCATAATTGCTGAACGAAGTGCGATTGGCAGGGTCGTTGCCATTCAAACCGTAAGTCGTGGAACTGACGCTGGTCTGCGTGGCAACCGGAGCCGTGAACAACAAACCCGGAATAGTAGTGAAGGTGTTGGTAAGAGGACTCAAACCAGTCGCGGTAGTCGAATAGGAAAAAGCAAGTTTTTCGTTACGCGAGACCGTCGAATAACCCTGAGTCCACTGCTCCATATCGAA
>JBBQYD010000598.1:0-3336 GCA_038209025.1 Verrucomicrobiota bacterium
AAGGCGATCTGCATGATATCGGCAAGAACCTCGTGGCCTCCCTGCTGGAGGGTGGCGGCTTCGAGGTGATCGATTTGGGGGTCAATGTGCCGCCCGAAAAGTTTATTGCAGCGATCAATGAGCGGCAGGCAAACATCCTGGCGATGTCCGCCTTGCTCACCACCACCATGCCGGCCATGAAATCGATTGTGGAAGCGCTCAAATCGGCGGGCGTGCGAGACAAGGTCAAGGTCCTGATTGGCGGCGCGCCTATCACCCAGAAGTTCGCCGATGAAATCGGGGCTGACGGCTACAGCGAGAACGCGGTGGGCGCCGTGGCCTTGGCTAAGAAGGCCGTTGCCGGCGCGGCGTAGGATTCGAAGCACCCGGCTCCTCACACGAATTATCCACTATTTCAGACCCGCACCACACCTCATGAACAGCCGTGAGCGCGTCCTGTCGCACTTGGAGGGTAAACCGGTGGATCGCCTGCCCTTGATGCCGATCACCATGATGTTTGCCTGCCAGCAAATCGGCGCGCTCTATCGTGACTACTGCACGGACTACCGGGTGCTTGCTGAAGGGCAGATCGTCACCGCGCGAAAATTCGGGTTCGATTACGTAAATACCATGTCGGACCCCGCCCGCGAAGCCGCCGATTGCGGAGCAAGAGTCCAGTTCTTTGACCATCAACCAGTTGCCATCATCGAGGACGAGGCGCTGCTCGCCGACAAGACGGCCCTGGCAGGGTTAAAGGTACCAGACCCTCTGGGCGGCGGGCGCATGCACAACGGCATCAAAGCGCTGGCCCGGTTTAAGGAACTCGTTGGCCAGGAGAAGATCATTGAAGGCTGGATCGAAGGGCCCATCGCCGAGGCCGCCGACCTGCGCGGCATCAATACCCTGATGACCGATTTCTTTGATGATCCCGCGTTCGTTCACGGCCTTTTCGGTTTCGTGGTGGAAATGGAATTGCGGTTTGCCGCTGAGCAGCTCAAAGCCGGAGCGGATATCATCGGGTTGGGCGACGCCGCCGCCTCCTTGGTCGGCCCCCAGATTTACCAGGAGTTTGTCTGGCCTTACGAGAAGCAGCTTGTAGACGGCATCCGGGCTTTGGGCGGCAAGGTGCGGTTGCATATCTGCGGCAATACCCGGCTCATCGTCCGCGGCATGGGCAACCTGGGCTGCGCCATCGTTGATCTGGACTCCATGTGTCCGCTAAAAGAAGCCCGTCAGCAATCCGCGCCCGGACAGGTGCTGCTCGGCAATTTGAATCCGGTGGCCGTACTGAAGAACGGCAACCCGGAAATGGTGGCTGCGGCGGTCGGGGAATGCCATCGTGAGGCCGGCGCGCAATTCATTGTGGGCGCCGGGTGCGAAATTCCCCGCGACACCCCCCCTGAGAACGTTGAGGCGCTTTGCCGTTACGCGCACACTCACGCGCCTTGAACCCTCGCCACCCGTTCCCGTGAAGGCCAGGCGAGGGTGCCGCCGACACCGTACAAACCTGCCGCTTACCGCAATCGCTCGAACTATGCCGGTCCATCCCGGGAAGGGCCAGCGCCTGTTCTGGATCAGCCAGCACGTGGTCGAGTTGCAGCAGGGCATATGGCCTGATCCAGTGCGTGAATTTCTCCGCGGCCGACCGCATAACCAGACCCGGAAAACCTGCCAGGACCTCGGCCGGGTGGGCTTTCCGCCGCCGTGGCACCCCACGGATTGAACACTTTCTCTAAACCTTATGTTGTCCCAATCTTATTTCTAGGTTACGCTTATGCCCTCGCATGCGTGTTGGACCGCATGCCAAGCTAGAACCGAGTGAGATGATGAAGAATTTGGATTTGGCCCCACCCGGGCAGGACACGTGGAAAGCCATCGTAGCGCAATATCAACAACCGGCCACGGTGCGGGCGCTATGGCAGTTGCTGAACACCCTGGTTCCCTATGCGGCGCTCTGGTGGTTGATGCATCTGAGCCTGGATTGGTCCTATTGGCTCACCGCCGGGCTGGCGGTTCTGGCCGCCGGTTTCATGATCCGGAGTTTCATCATCTTTCATGACTGTGGCCACGGCTCCTTCCTTCCGTCCCGCCGCGCCAATGCCATTGTCGGGTTCGTTACCGGAATTTTCACTCTCACCCCGTTTCACCAGTGGCGCTGGGAACATGCCATGCACCATGCCACCTCCGGAGACCTGGACCGGCGAGGGATCGGAGACATCTGGACAATGACGGTTCAGGAATACCTGAAGGCCTCACGCGCCCGGCGGTTCGCCTACCGTCTGGCCCGCAACCCGATCGTCCTGTTCCTGCTTGCCCCTTTGTATCTCTTCCTGGTCAAGCAGCGTTTTCCCACCAGGAATGCGGCCAAACGCGAACGCTATTCCGTTTATGCCACGAACGTTGTCGTAGGCGTGATGGCTGCCGGATTGATCTGGGCTTTCGGGTGGAAGGCGTACGTTCTCATACAGCTTGGGATCATCTTGATAGCAGGCAGCGCCGGGGTTTGGCTCTTTTATGTGCAGCATCAGTTCGAGGGCGTTTATTGGGAGCGCCATGAGGAATGGGATTATTGCCAGGCGGCCCTGCAAGGCAGCTCATTCTACAAGTTGCCGAAGGTGCTTCAATGGTTCTCGGGCACCATCGGCTTTCATCACATCCACCACCTCAGTCCGCGCATACCGAACTACAACCTGGAGCGTTGTCACAAATCCGAACCTTTGTTCCAGACGGTTAAGCCAATCACTCTCCGCGAAAGCTTGAAATCTTTCCGCTTCCGGCTTTGGGATGAGCAGCAGCGCAAGTTGGTGGGCTATGGCGTGCTGAAGCGCTTCTCAGGAGTCCCCACCGGCAGCTTGTAATTGCGTGGCGCATGGGGTAAACGGAACCCCTGTATGCCACGATTACACGCGCTATTGCTCGCCGGAGTGCTGGGGTCATGCTCGCTTTTGGCCCAAGGCTCCGATGACGTTGTCACGCTAAACACCCCACGGGCGTTTCCCGTCGTCACCACGCCGGGAGAATGGAAGGAACGCGCTCAAGCGATTCAACAACAGGCCCTTTTTTCCTGCGGGTTATG
This sequence comes from Verrucomicrobiota bacterium, assembly GCA_038209025.1. GTDB lineage: Bacteria > Verrucomicrobiota > Verrucomicrobiia > Limisphaerales > UBA8199 > JBBQYD01. Next base: position 3,056 of record JBBQYD010000598.1, read on the forward strand.
GCCGCTGCCGCCCCGAAACCCCTTGAATGCCAGAGTCTTTGGGAAGACCCTGCATGCCGGCTTCTCGGTTGAAAAGGTGGTCATTGAGACCTTTCCAGGATTCTTTCTCGGAGGAAACCTGTATCGCCCCCTCCAGGGCAAAGGGCCATTTCCGGCAATCCTGAACCCCCATGGCCATTGGCCAGCCGGCCGGTTGGTCCACACCAAAGACGGCAGCATCCGGGCACGCTGCATCAGCTTGGCACGCCAGGGCATGATCGCCTTCGCTTATGACATGGTGG
>JBBQYD010000599.1:0-3325 GCA_038209025.1 Verrucomicrobiota bacterium
GGGTGGAGGCGCAGACCGTGGCGAACGTCCACCTGGCGATGAAGCAGGAACTGACCATCATCCCAGTCATCAACAAAATAGATTTGCCGCACGCGAATGTGGATCTGGCCAAGCAGCAGTTGGAGGACATTTTGGCGATCCCGGCAGAGTCCGCCATCCTCGCGAGCGCGAAGGAAGGGATCGGCATCGACGAGATTTTGGAGGCCATTGTAGCGCGCGTGCCGCCACCGCAGCCAACGGGCGCCCCGACCCTTCAGGCGCTGGTGTTCGATTGCTACTTTGACACTTACAAAGGGGTGGTTTCGCACGTTCGGGTGTTTACGGGTGAACTCAAGCCGGGCATGCACGTGAAGCTGTTGCACTCGGGCAAGACGGTGGAAGTCAAAGAGGTGGGCAGCTTCAATCCCAAGCCGTACGTTCGCGATAGGCTGGAGATGGGCGAGACGGGCTACATGACGGCCAACATCAAGACTCCCCAGGAAGTCAAGATGGGGGACACCATTACCGACCCGCGGAATCCGAGTCCCACGCTGCCGGGGTTCAAGGAAATTCATCCGATGGTGTTCAGCGGCATTTACCCGATTAACACGGCGGATTACGAGCATCTCAAGGCGAACCTGGCCAAGCTCCAGCTCAACGATTCGGCGTTTGTGTTTCAGGCGGAAACCTCGGTGGCCCTTGGGTTCGGATTCCGCTGTGGTTTCCTGGGGCTTCTGCACCTGGAAATTGTGCAGGAACGGCTGCGTCGCGAGTACGGCATGGACATCATCGCGACGTATCCCAGCGTGATTTACCGAGTCACTTTGACCGATGGCACGTTGAAGGAAGTGGATAACCCGGCGTTCCTGCCGGAGGTGAGTTACATTGGCCAAATCGAGGAGCCGATGGTCAAAGCCTTTGTGATTTGCCCCAACGAGTACATCGGTGACATGATGGCGCTGATATCCGAGAAGCGCGGCGCCATCGACCATACGGAGACGCTGGACGCCCGGCGCGTGATGCTGACGAGCCTGCTGCCGCTGAGCGAGATCCTGATTGACTTCCATGACCGCATCAAGAGCATCACCCGTGGTTACGGCTCCATGGATTATGAGTATGCCGGCTACCGCGAGTCGGACATGGTGAAGCTGGACATGCTGGTGAACGCCGAGGCGGTGGACGCCTTTTCGTGCATTGTGCATCGTGACAAAGCGGAAGGCCGGGGCCGGGTGCTGGCTGCCAAGCTGAAGGAAGTCATTCCCCGGCAGCAGTACACCGTGGCTATCCAGGCCGCCATCGGAGGCAAGGTGGTGGCGCGTGAAACCGTGGGCGCGCTGCGGAAGGACGTGACCGCCAAATGTTATGGCGGCGACGTCAGCCGTAAACGCAAGCTCCTTGAGAAGCAGAAAGAGGGCAAGAAGCGGATGAAGTCATTTGGCAGCGTGAACATTCCGCAGGAGGCGTTTATTGAGGTGCTCAAGGCCTGAGCCCCGCCGCGGGATGTCATTCGGGCCGCCGTGGCCCACCCTAACTAACTTAATATGACCTTGAATTGGTTTTTTTCGCGAACCGTGCGCGATGCGGCATCCATGCGCCGGCACGTTTGGAAATTGCTGTGCCATCAGCGTGATATTCTCACGCCGCAAGCCATCGAAGGCCTGCAGACCGCGATGGGGCAGGTTGAGGAGGGGATCCGCCAAAATGCCGCGAAGGACGATCTGAAGCAGCGGATGCAGGATTTGGAGAAGGCGGCGAACAAATGGCTCAAGCCGTATCCCAATGCCTCCTGGCGAGAGAACTTCGAGGTGCTGTTGGTGGCCTTGGCGGTCGCGATGGGCATCCGCACGTTCTTTCTGCAGCCGTTCAAGATACCCACCGGTTCCATGCAACCGACCCTCTACGGGGTGATTTCTGAGAACCTGCTGGAGAATCGGGAGATCCGGGTGCCAACGGGTTGGGCGCGCGCCAAGGAATGGTTCAAGGGGGCTTCCTATGTGCATGTGGTTGCGCCCGAGGACTGCAAAGTAATGCGGGTGGATGATCCCTGGCGGATACTCATCTTCAACATCAAACAAACCATTTGGCTCAACGGCAATGCCCGCACGCTCTGGTTTCCGCCCGATTTTGGCGGTCAGAAACTGGAATCCCGCGCCGCTCTCGACCCGGATAAGACCTATCAAAAGGGCGAGGACATTATCAAATTGCGGGTCACTTCCGGCGACCACTTGTTTGTGGACCGGCTGTCCTACAATTTCCGGTTGCCGAAACGGGGGGAGATCGTGGTTTTCGAAACCAAAGGGATAGAGCGGTTGCCGCAGGACCAGTTTTATATCAAGCGACTGGTGGTCCTGGGTGGCGAAAAGGTGCAAATAGGAAACGACCGGCATCTGATCATAAACGGTGACCGGCTCGATGCCACGGTGCCCCATTTTGAAAAGGTCTATTCCTTCAATCCCAAGCAGCCGCCTTCGGATAGCCATTATTCAGGGCATGTGAACGAAAAGACGGTTAACGAGTGGTATCCCACATGGCAAGGCTCGCTGGCGCCCTACTTTCCGGATCAGGACACGGCTTTTACGGTGGATCCCGGGCACTACATGGTTATGGGCGACAACACCATGAACAGTTTCGATTCCCGCGGTTGGGGCCAGTTCCCGGCAACCAACGTGATCGGGCAGTCGTGGTTTGTCTATTGGCCCTTGAGCGAGCGTTTTGGCTGGGGCTACCACCGGTAGGTTTCCGGTCCCCCGGCCGCACTTTCGCCTAGGCATCCCGGGAGCCGGGGCTAAGATTTCGCCATGTCAACTGTGCGGATAGCAATCATCGGGCTGGGTAACATCGGGCAGCATCACGCCGCTTATTTAGGTGCGGGAAAAGTCGCCGGCGCTGAACTCACCGCGGTTTCCGACGCCGTCCCGGCAAAGTTGGAGAAGTATGCGCATTTGAAGGTGTTCAGCGATCCGGAGGAACTGTTCAAGGCCCGCGTGGCTGACGCGGTGATCATCGCCACCCCTCACTTTCAGCATACCACGCTCGGGATTGCGGCCTTCAACCAGGGGTTGCATGTGATGGTGGAAAAGCCCATTTCCGCCCACAAAGCGGATGCCGAGCGCCTGGTTGCGGCGCATGAGGCGAATCCCGGGCGCATCTTTGCGGGCATGTTTCAACTGCGCGCGGAGTCCCGTTATCTGAAGATCAAGGAGTTGCTCCGCCAGAGCGATTTGGGGCAGTTCGTGCGGGTCAGCTGGATCATGACCGATTGGTTTAGAACAGAAGCTTATTACTCGAGCGGCGGCTGGCGGGCGACCTGGAAGGGCGAGGGCGGGGGCGTGCTGCTCAACCAATG
>JBBQYD010000600.1:0-3318 GCA_038209025.1 Verrucomicrobiota bacterium
TGCGGCGCGAATCAATGGCCGATCCGAACGCAAATTCATGCCGCAACATTCGCGCGGAAACCTTCGCACCCGGCACCGGCCTGCCGCTCGCGTCCACAGCCTCCACGCGCAGATCGCCCTTGCGGATCTTCTCAATGCGCTCCGCCGCCGCTTTGCGCCATGCTGCATTGTCTTCCCAACCGGCATAGCGGGCCAGCGTGCGCGGCAGATCAGCCACAGCCACCCGCGTGCCGTAGTTCGTCAGGCCCACCGCCGCGATTTCAATGATCTGCGGCTGATAGCCAAAACGCATCGAGATCTGCGCTCCGCCCACCGGATAATCCTTGTCCGCCACAAACGGCGCGCGGATGGCCCTCCACTCCGCGCCGACGGAGGTCGCCAACTCCAGCACCTTGTGATGCTCCGGTTCGTTCTCTTCGACGATGAGCTCCATCAGGGCCTCGCCGGTTTCCTGCCGGGACTTGATGCGCCGTGCCGTAACGGTGGCGAGCAGAACATCGCCCTTGCGAATCTCGCCGGTCGTCAGGGCCGCAAGGGTGATGTTCCACGGGTAAGGTGGTCGTTTCAGCGTCTGCACTTGCAGCGCGGACGTAAAATCCCGGTTTGTCACCTCGACCATTTGCATCCGGGCGTCCCCGGCGTCTTTTCCACCGAGTTGGAGGGCGGCGAGGTCCGCTGGAAGCAGGGAGGTGCCGGCTGGCATGGTTGCGGCGTTCAGGCCGGTTTCTCGACAGGCCAGCAAAATCAAAGCCAAGATACAGTTCCGCAGTCCAATGGTTTTCATGTGCTATGGTCCCAGCAACACGCGGTAGAAGAATCGTGGTTGCGTGGTGTTTGCGTCCGGCCACTGGAATGGCAGCAGCGGAGCATTGGTTAAAAACAAATTCTGCCACGAGGCCGCCGCAAGATTCGTCGAGCCTTGAATGATGTAATCAGGTCCAGCACTTCCGCTGACCGTCAACGCGACGTGGTCGGGCGTCAAGATTGGACCATCGATCAGCGGGTTCTGCGGTGGAATCACACCCACCCAAAAGCTTTGCGTCGCCGCGAGGCCAGAGGTGTTGGTGACGACGACGACGAACTGGTTGCTCGTGCCGGCCTGGGAAATCAGGGGCCGCCAGGTTGTCAAGCCGTTCGTTGGATTGATGCCCGCTCCGGTTGGCTTGGCGGAAAGCGCGTAGCCGAGGGTTTGCGGTGGGTGGTTGGAATCCGTGGCGGTATTCGTAACGAGCAACGTCGCACCGGCCATCAAACTGCGGTTCGTGATCGCCGCCAACTCTGGCGGAATGTAAAACACCTTATCCGTGAGGATGGCAATATTATCGAGGAACAATTGGAACTGATTAATGGTTCCAAATTTGTCGTAGGCATAGGCGCCGAAACGTGCGCGGAAGTCGCCGTAATCCGGCAACGTGGCGCAACCGGTGATGTTTGTGCCGGGGCCGGGAACAAGGAGCGTCGTGCCGCGCGTGCCGTTGGCGGCGATGACGGTCTTGGTCAGCTTGTCCCAGTTCACCGGAATGCCGTCAATGAACACGGCGACGCAGGAATTGGCGGCGTTCGTGGCCAGTGAACCATACGAGCTCACAGAATGCCAGTTGCCATCCAGCAGGGTCACAGGATGGTTGGTGGTGTTCTGGAAGACCCATTCCGTGGCGGCGGAGTTGTTGGTGGCGTTCACCACGTCGGTGTAAATCTTGAACACATATTGTCGGCCATAGGTATTGTTCAGCACCCAGAGCATGAATTCGGGCTGGCCGTTGACCCAGCGCTGCGGCCCGCTGCTGTTCGTCCACCAGGTTGACCATTGCCAGAACTGGAGGAGGTTGATGTCCCACTCGTTCGCGCCGTTGGTGCTGTAGCCGTTCTGGGTGTCCACCCGCACGTCGAGGTTGAACCGTCGGCCAGAAGGAGCCTGCAACGGCTGCTTGGTGGCCTGGTCCCAGAAGACATTGTTGATCTGGTAAAGCTGCACCTGGCAATGCACGCCCCCGGTGCTGTCCTTGTTGGTGATCGTCACCGGCAGCCAGAAGGCAGGATCCGCCGGCCCGGCGCGGCCGTTGGTGCTCAACACCACCCAGTCATCAGTCCACGCCGTGTCCACGCCGCTGCCCGCGCTCCAGTTGGCGCCGTTCGTGTAAAGCAGCGTCTGGCTCAAAACTGAGGCCGCCGCCAAGCAACATCCGATTAGTAGCGCCCCGGCAATGTTCCGCCGGAGGGTGACATAATGGTCCATGGGAAACTTCATTTCAGAGTTGCGCAGCCCCGCCGCGATCCAGCCTGCCGCCGGCATGGCGGAGCAATTCCTGCAGGTAGGCGCCGGACCAACTCATGCTGCCGCCGGGACGCAACAGCCAGAACCCGCGCATCTCGTCGGCGGTGCGGGAACGGAGTCCGCCGCGCGGACCCGTCTTCGGCTCGTTGCAGTAGAGTTCCCAGTGAATGACCCACGGCACGTCGAGGGCGAAGAACACCGCCAGCCGCGTGTCCCACCACTCGCGGATTTGCTCTGCGGTTTTGTTGCCGACGTTTTCCGGGTTCCCGATCTCGCCGATGAAGATCGGCGGCTTCGAGCCGCCGGCCCGTGCCTTGGCAAATTGGCGGATGATCTCGACACCGTGCCATGCGGTGACGACGTCTTTCATGCCGTCGTAGGAGGACCAGGATATCAAATCCACGTCCACTCTGGGCAGCACCTCAGTCGTCAGCGTTGGGACGCCTTTCAGCGAATCCAGCACCTTGTTGACTTCGACCGCGTGCAGCACGCGGGCCTTCGCTGGGCCGGCCTCCTGCCGCGCGCAATTCACGCCATCCTGCCGCGCGGCCAGCCATCGGCGCATGGCCGCAAAGCGTTTCGGGGCATCGGGGCCAGGGGCGGCGGCGTAACCATCGCTCGTCTTGTCGCGGAGCATCCAATCCCCTTCCCAGTTTTGCAGGATGAAGGTCACGTCCCGCTCGCGATAGGTTTCGAGCAGATGCCGGGCGAGGTCACGTATCTGCTGCGCGGTTTCGGCGAAAAAGGCGTCATCTTCGAGCCAAAGCTGGTTGCCGTGCCTGCCGAAGGGCGTGACTTCCAGCACGATGGTCGTAAACGGGAGCTTGAACGCCTCGACGTAGTATGGCTGTTTCGCGAGGTCAGTGAGCGTCGCATTGGTCGGCAGGTTCCATTGCGAATTGAAGCCGTAGCCGCCGACGCCCCGCGCATTGAACCAGAACTTCGCCACGCCAAAGCCGAAGCGGTCGAGCGCCTTCGCCCCCTCGATGAGGTAAGGCTCCTTCGTGAGGCAATACCCGCCGTCGTAATGGGTGGCCCCAAGA
>JBBQYD010000601.1:0-3311 GCA_038209025.1 Verrucomicrobiota bacterium
GGGACTGGTTGGCGGCGCGTAATTGGAGGCCCGACCGCACCACGGCATTCCGAGAAGGCCGCAGACTATGGCAAGCAGGATGAGAGGCATGATGACCCCTTGATTGCAGTCCGCCGCCTGGAAAATGTCAAGGTAAACAAGGCGCCTTGGGGGGATAAGGATCTTAATCGAAAACCGCAGCCCGGTCCGGTGCCAACCCGCGCAGAGCGTTCCGTCTCCCTCAGTCGAATGCGGGGGCAGCCGGGTTCAGCCGTGGCCGTCCCCAAAGCCGGGGCTGTTATTCGGGCATGGTCTTGATGAATTCCTCCGCCTGTGCGATTGCCAGGTTCATCTCCGTGATCAACTTCTGGATGTCATCTTCGATCGACACCACCTCCCCCTTGAGGGCGCCGATGGCCTGTGCGTTGAGATTGTGTTTCAGAAACAACGCCTGGTCTTTTAAGCGGGCGAGGACCGGGTCCATGGCGTCGGTGCTTTTCTGGAGAGCGCCATGCAGCGACTCATATCGCTGCCGCGTCTGGTTCAGCTTGGCGCGGCTGCTTGCGCGCAGCGCCTCGCTTGAGTAGGCGTCCAGTTCTTTCTCCCATTCGGAGAAGAGGGCGCTGGAGATGTCCTCGATTTTTCCGATCCGACCACGGATGGATTTGGCCCGATCCCGGCATTGTTCGTAGTCGGTTTGAACCGCTTTATAGGCCTGCTCGAGCTTGCCCCCATCGAACCTGGTCAACTCCTTGAGGCGCGTGAGGGCATCCTTGAACTCGGTCTTGGCTGCCTGCTGTTCATCCCTGGTTTTCTCGACCTGGTCTCGCAAGAGGTCACGCTTGTGTTTGCCAAGCTTCTCCCAGGCGGAGTAGTAAGTGCTTTGACACCCCGCCAGCAGCCCGCAAATGACGCCCAACAACAGCACAGCCGGAATTCTCCCGGAGCGATGCGAGAACCTTTTTGCCATAACTTTATAATTAAGAGCAAAATGCGGACTGTCAAAAGAAAACCCGCGCGGAACGCGGAGTTTGGTTCATTTCCGGCGCGGCGTGGGGCACCTGGTTATTCGTGGCTGAGCTCCAGAAAAGAATCGACTTGCGGGGCATTCCTTTGTTTCATCCTGGGGATTTAGAGATGCCTAGACGCACGGACATACACTCAGTTCTGATCATTGGCGCCGGCCCGATCATCATCGGCCAGGCGTGCGAATTTGACTATTCGGGCACGCAAGCCTGCAAAGCTTTGCGCGAAGAGGGCTATCGCGTGATCCTGCTCAACTCAAACCCGGCCACGATCATGACGGATCCCGAGTTTGCCGATCGCACATACATCGAGCCCATCACGCCTGAATGCGTGGAGAAGATCATTGTCCGGGAACTTGAGGAGATGAAGCGTCTCGGGGCGAAGGGCAAGCTCGTGCTGCTTCCCACGCTGGGAGGGCAGACCGCGCTTAACACCGCCATGGCTCTGGCCCGCCGTGGCACCCTGGAAAAATACGGGGTGGAGATGATCGGCGCCAACGCCCAGGCAATTGAGCGCGGCGAGGATCGGCAGGTGTTCAAAGATTTAATGCTGTCCATCGGCCTCGATGTGCCGGTCAGCGGCACCGCTCATACGCTGGAGGAGGCGCGGCAAGTTGCCGAAAGAATCGGGACCTACCCGCTCATTATCCGTCCCGCATACACGCTGGGCGGCACCGGTGGCGGCATCGGGTATAACCGCGACGAATTTGAGGAAATTGCCAGGCGCGGGCTCGAACTTTCCCCCGTCTCGGAAATTCTGGTGGAAGAATCCTTGCTGGGCTGGAAGGAATACGAGATGGAAGTCATGCGCGACCGCGCTGACAACTGCGTGATCATCTGTTCGATTGAGAACTTCGACCCAATGGGGGTCCACACCGGTGATTCCATTACGGTGGCTCCCATTCAAACCCTTACGGACAAGGAATACCAGATCATGCGCGACGCTTCGTTCGCCGTGATCCGGGCGGTAGGCGTGGAAACGGGCGGTTCGAATATTCAGTTTGGGGTTAATCCGGACAACGGGCGCATGGTGATCATTGAGATGAACCCCCGGGTATCCCGGTCCTCGGCTCTGGCTTCAAAAGCCACCGGCTTCCCGATCGCCAAAATCGCCGCCAAACTCGCGGTCGGTTACCTGCTTGACGAAATCCGCAACGATATCACCCGCGAGACTCCCGCCAGCTTTGAGCCCACGATCGATTACGTCGTCACCAAAATCCCGCGATTCGCGTTTGAGAAGTTTCCGCAGGCCGACCCTACGCTGAACACGCAGATGAAAAGTGTCGGCGAGGCCATGGCGATTGGCAGAACGTTCAAGGAATCACTCCAAAAGGCTTTGCGGTCACTCGAAATCGGCCGGTATGGGCTCGGTGGCGATGGCAAGCCTTGGAGAGTTGGGGAAAAAGTGTACGGCGATCGCGACATTTTCCCGCGTGACTTGATCATTCAAAGGCTGACGGTGCCCAATGCTGATCGCATCTTTTTTATTCGGCACGCGTTGCGCGCCGGGTTTGGCATCGAGGAGATTTTCCAGCTCACAAAGATCGACCGCTGGTTCCTGACGCAGATCAAGGAACTGGTCGATTTTGAGGAAGAACTCGCGAGTTTGAAGGCCTGAGAAAACCTCAGCCTGTCCCGGTGATATTGCGGGGCTCTTTGGGGGGCGGCGGTTGCGGCTCCCCCGTTTCGGAGTAGATCGGTCCGCCTGAGACGACTGAATCCCGGCCGTTTATGGGTGGCTCCGAATAGCCCGCCCGGCGCCGCAGCAGCACCACTGCCGCCACACACGCTGTCCATGTGGGGAGCATATCCACTATTGGGAACAGTTCCACCAGGAACGTGGGTAACAGCAGGGGGTGGAATCCCAAGGCCCAAATGGCAACCCCCATGGTGATGACATCGATTATCTCGTCCGCGAAACTCCAGCCCAGTGGCCCCAGCATAATCTGAATCACGTCGGCGGCGACCGCGGCGGCAAAGACGGCAATGATACGTTTGCGAGTCAGGATCAGCATGTCTCCAATATAGGGTCGGGGCGGACGAGCACAAACGAATCCGAAAGTCTGACTGTTAAAATGGTTTTGCTCGTGATATTCCCAGCGCATGAAAACAATCGTGTTTTTGCTGCTTGGCCTGCTGGTTTGCTCCGCCCAACCGGTGGCGGTGAATACCAGCGCAGGTCTCATTGGTTTGGAAGCTCTCCATCGGCTGGATCGTTTGCCGGCATTCAAACCCGCGGTGGTCGTTGGTTCCATCTCCAGCTATGATCGTTCCGGGGGAAACGACGATGGGTTTTCCGGCAAGTAC
>JBBQYD010000602.1:0-3283 GCA_038209025.1 Verrucomicrobiota bacterium
GGAGCCGCCGCGATTCAAACGGGCGGTTCGTGGCTGGAAACAGGAACTTGCTTAACTTGAACAGCGAAAGCAGGCCCCGGCAGTGCCGGTCCGCGCCCAGCACGGGCAGAATCCGCAGGTTGTGCTCATCCATGAGTCCCAGGGTCTCCGCCGCGGTGGCCTCCGGTGGGACACTGAGCACCTGGCGCTGCATCACATCAGATACCTTCGGCGTCACATCCGCGACAAAACGCGGAGCCGGCATCCCAAACGTGCGGAGTACGAAATCAATCCGGTCATTGGTGTCACCACAACGCGCAGCCACCGCCTCGGGCAGCCCGGTGCGCCGTTTGAACTCAGCGTAACCAATGGCCGAGCAAATCGCATCCGTATCGGGGTTGCGATGACCAATAACCAGAACTTCACTCATGCAAACGCTTTAGATATCAGAGAATGTGCCCCGGGCTATACATTAATTGTCCCGCTGATGCCAGAAAAAAGCTACCTTTTGATAACCTTTTCACGCACGCGGTACAGGTAACGAATCACTTCCCCGGGCAGCCCGTCCTTTGGAGTGCTGGCTTTCAGGCCCGCCGTTTGCCGCTCCGCGCGAATGGCCATCAACTCCCCATGGTCGAGCCAGTAGCCTGCGCAGTTGGGGCATTGATCCACTTCAACCTTGCGTGTCGCGCTGAAAAAGTGGCGTTTCAGCTTGATGCCGGGGCAGCGCGGACATTCACGTTTCCGGTGCTTGTCCACCACGAGGGACGGGTTGCGAACAATGTCCAACAAGGTTTCACCGGCTTTTTCGGATTCCTCATCCACCCGCTGCAGTTCGAAGGCGTCGAACCATATCCCGCCGCAACCGCCGTGGCAGATATCCACCACCATGTCGCCCACCGGAACCGATTCAAGATTGCCAAAGCATGCCGGACATTTCATACAAGGACTCAGGTTTTGTTTTCCGGGAGCAAGTTTCCTACGAGAAGCGACCGCGCGCAACCTCTGAAAACTGCAGGCGCTGAGCCGCGGGGGTCACCCGGGCACGGCTTCCAGGCTGATGATCTCGCCGTCCTCGCACTCGGCAATAACCTCGAACGGGCGGCAACAAACCTCGCAGTCCGTGATGAACCGCTGAAGATTGATGGAGGTCTCCACCGGCACCTGGTTGTCCTGGCCGCAAAACGGACACAGCAAAGAATCGATGGTTTGCATGGCGCGTCCTATCCTATGCCAAGCGTGCGATTCGTCCCGGGTGGCGACCCCGGTGCCACTCCGCGCCAGTCGGCAGGAAAGCCGGCCAGCCTGGCCGTCGCACTGGCGGCAGGTGCAGAAAAATCCCGGCGTTTCATAGGCAAAGCCAACGTTCATCCATGGGTCACGCCTTTTATACCCCCAAGCGGGGAATCTGTCCACCAGAACTGCGGCGTGATTAGAGAAGAAGAGACGCCCGGGCTGAAACCGGAATTGCACCGAGGCCCGCCGAACGGGGCCGGGTGAGAGCGTCATTACCGCCAAGCGCCCGGCACCGGCCGAGCAGGGCGGCGAAGAGGAGGAGGTTTAGCGCAAGCGCCAAGTGATGCGGCCCTTGCTGAGATCGTAGGGGGACATCTCCATTTTTACCCGGTCGCCCACCGTAATGCGCACCCACCGCTTGCGCATTTTGCCGCAGATCGTCGCCAGCACCATGTGCTTGTTCTCCAGCTCCACGCGGAACATGGTCCCCGCGAGCACGGTCGCGATGACGCCTTCCACTTCAATATGTTCTTCCTTCATTTGTATTCGTTATCTCGCCTAATAGCCCCGCGAAGACGTTCGATCGGATTCCAAATCATCACTGAAGGTCATTCATTGAGGATGCTCTGCCTCGAATGCGGCAACTCGGCTACTCGCCAAACTAATGTAGCTTGATTGCAGCCGAATGCAAGGATTCCCCGCCGTATTTCCGGGAACGGGAGGCGCCGCGGGCGCGCCGCGCGGTGTAATCCGGCGAAGGGAGTGGGTGCGGGCGGCGGGCTTTTGAGTTGGTTTAATTTGTTCTTGTTTTTTTATTAAGGGAGGGTAATATCCTAGGAATGACTTTTGCCTCCCTAGGCAGGTGGTTCAATCACCGCACGGCCCCTGTCGACAAGCCTGAACCCGTCTCCGACCTCAGCGAGGCGGAATCCCAGTTTCAGGCGGGCCTGAGGTTCGCGTGCGGTAAAGGGGCAGCGCAGGACTATGCGCAGGCGGCGCGTTGTTATACGCAGGCGGCCGAGCTGAACCATAGCCTGGCGCAGTTTAACCTGGCGATGATGTATTCGCAGGGACAGGGAATGGATTGTGATGAGGAAAAGGCGGCCATGTGGATGCTGCGCGCGGCGGAGCAGGGCGACGCCGGGGCGCAATACAAGCTGGGCGTGGAAGGACACCTGACATGCCGGGGTTTTCCGGTGGCGGGGACTTCCGAAGCGCGGATCGAGGCCCTGAAGTGGGTGCGGTTGTCGGCGGCGCAGGGGTATCGCGGCGCGGGGACCGCCTGCGAGTATGTGTCCTTGAAGATGACCTGGGAAGAGGTTGCCGAGGGCGGCCGCCGGGCGGCGGCTTTTGGTGAGGCCAGAAAAAACAACGCAGGGACCAGTCTTTGAATAACCCCGATGCCAGAGGCGCCACGCGGCAGCCGGGGCGCAAACGGGGGGCTTTCAGCTTTTCGAGCCAGGCTCAATATCACGAGGCTGGCTTTTTCGCGCAGAGTGTAGATTTATGATGTATCCACAAAGAATTGGCGCACGGGCGGAGTATCTCCAGGAAGAGAGCGAGCGCATCAAAGATTCCGCGAGCCTCGCCGACACGTATAAAGATCTGAAGTCTCTCCGCGTGCTGCTGGCGCAATTTGGCCTTGGCGGCGCGACCCGGCTCAGTGAGATCAAGTACACCGTGAACCTGGCCTTTGCCAAATCGGTGTTTCGTTTCGCCTGCCTGAACCACGAGTGTGTGGGGGGCAATTTTGATTTGAGCGAGGAACTTGCCCAGGCCGTTGCGGACCATCGCCGAACCGTCAGTGGTGAGAAGGTCTGCGCCGGCTGGCAAAGCAAAGACACGATTGACCGGGTCTCTTGCGGCCGGGTGCTGCGCTACAAATTGACGCTGGGCTACTAATGCCTTGCGGCGCGGTGGGGTTAAGGCCGGCGGTTCCGAATTGCCCATTCTTCGGGTTGAGCGAACTGCGGTTTCGGCCAGATCAGGCTGGCGTTTGGCGCAATCCCGGAGATCCGGCGGGCCTGGGCGTAAATAGTTTCTTCGGGTGGTCTTCTTTGTGGGGCAT
>JBBQYD010000603.1:0-3273 GCA_038209025.1 Verrucomicrobiota bacterium
GTTCGGTTGCCCCGTATCTCATCTCCATCGGCGAGCGCGCCGAACTCATCCGCGAGCAGTTCGACGAGCGGCACGTCACCACCGAGCAAGCGCGTGAGCAGTTGGATCTACTGGCCGAGGAAGCCATCGCCGCCGAAAAAGCCCGCAAAGAAAGCGGCTTGGACGACCTCACGTTCACCCTGTTTTGGGAGCTGCGTCAGCACATCTACAAGGACCAACAGAAACTTGCAACCTTGCTCGCCGCGCAGTTCAAACGCTTCCCGAATTTCGATTCCAACGCGGAACAGATGCGTCAGCTAAAGGCGGAACTCTACAAGGTCTTGCTCCCGGTGGTGCAGGGCAAAAAGATGGTCGAGATCGCCGACCGCCTCATTAAAGTCCGCACGCCATGAAGTCCCAACCGCCAACCCCGGCGGCGGCTGCCGCATTCAAGGATCAGGTTGCCCACTGGTCCGAACGCATCCGCATCCACCCCCGCCAGGTCCGAATCCAGCACATGCGCCGCAAGTGGGCGTCCTGCTCCACAGCCGGCACGGTATCATTCAGCCTCGACCTCCTGGCCCAACCCGCCCAGTTCCGCGAATACGTAATTGTCCACGAACTCCTGCACCTGAAGGTCCCCAACCACGGCAAACTGTTCAAATCCCTGCTCTGCGCCTACCTGCCGGACTACGAATCAATCACCCTGGCCCCGCCGCTAGACGACTCGTCAGCGGGTCGGACACTCTAGCCCCACCATTATGTCACTGATCCTAACCGAAATCTCGAATGTCGGCATCGCTATGGTCGCGGACTCGGCGATCAGCATGCTCAACCCCAAGACACTTAAAACCGAGGCCCACGAGAGAGATTGGCTCAAACTGCTGAAGGTGCCACGCTTAAGAGCGGCAGTTTTCTACTGGGGCAACATCGGGGCGGTTTCCGGTGCATCAAGGCACTTCGAAGAGGGCCAACGCGCGGTTGCCCGCGTGATGCGGAAGAAATCGGTAGCGAGTGGCAACGTGCCAGCGCAGGGTGGAACATGAAATGGAAAACGCAACATGCGGTCATTTCCCGAGAATCTTCAGCGTGCGCTCCAACGGCAATGCCTCAACGGTGCCGCGATGCCCTCTCACTGTCGTCGCGCGGAATATGGAATTGCAGATCGCTTCTTCCGTTGACTCCGCAGCGGCCTGAAAAAGCGGTGTCATGTCATCGTTGGAAAGCTCTGCCACCCGATGCAGCCCTTCATCACGGCGTCGCCGGCACTCCAAAGCGGTGGAAAAGGCGATGGTGTAGTCGCCCGAGCCGTTGGACATGTTTGAACCTGTCCGCGCCAGCCCCGCCATCGTCCGTGCCGCGAGCCGCTCCAAATTGCGGGCACTTAGCGGCGCATCGGTTGCCACCACGATCATGATGCTGCCGTTCCCGGAATTATTGGTTTGCTCCTTCAGACGCGCCAGTTCACGGCCGACCTTCGCCCCGGCGATCGTCAGGTCACCGCCAAAATTGCTCTGTACGAGCACGCCAACAGTGTAACCGCCGGCTTTATCCGGGACGCGTCGCGAACTGGTGCCGATGCCGCCTTTCCATCCGAATGCCACCGTGCCCGTGCCGGCTCCGACGGAACCTTCGTCCACCGCGCCGGTTTTCGCGCTCTCCAAAGCGGCCACCACATGTTCCGCGCGGATCGGTCGCGCCCGGATGTCGTTCAGAAAGCCATCATTCGTCTCCCCCACCACGGGATTGATGGACCGCACGTTTTCCATCCCGGGTTGCTCCAGCAGCCATGCGACCAGCGCGTCCGCGCTTTTCCAGACACTCAGCGTGCCGGTCAGCACAATCGGCGTCTCCAATTCGCCCAATTCCCGCACCTGCGTCGCGCCGATCAGCTTCCCGAAACCATTGCCCACAAAAATGGCAGCCGGCACCCGTTCCAGGAAAACGTTTCCGCCATGCGGGAAGATCGCGGTCACCCCCGTCCGCACCGCGTCGCCCTCCTTCACCGTCGTTTGCCCCACTCGCACGCCCGCCACATCGGTGATCGCGTTCAACGGTCCGGGTGGGAGCGTGCCCACGATGATGTTGGCATCGCGCAACCGGGGTCGAACCGCCGTGCCCTGACCGCAGGTTGGAACCGTCATGCCCAGCAAAAAAATCAAGGCGCTGAATGGCACAATCGTGAGACCACTTTGACTTGTCATCAGGAACTTATTACTTGGCCAGCCATTCACTTGCACCCCAAAAGTGTTGCCGGATTCCGCCGCCGGTTGGTTGATTAGCAAGTTCTGCGAGGAGCCGGTTTGGGTGCGTCACCTGCCCGCTCCGGAAACGGGTGGGCGAAGAACCGCAAGCTTGTTCGGGGATTGAGAACTGCGCCGCGGTTGCCCATAATGCCGCCGATGACTGCCAATCATAGCGTTACGCGTCGGAAGTTCCTGCGCCAGACGGGCGCGGCCGCCTTTCTGGTTTCCTTGAATCTTTCCTGCAAGCACCCGGTCCTGGAGCGGCAGGGGAAGCTTGTGCAACCGATTCGCGGGAGCTGGATTAGCATTTGGTGGGACGATCGGCGGCATTCCTATTGGAATGAGGCCTGCTTGAGTTATTCCGATGAGCAGTGGCAGTTGGCAGTGAAGGACGCCGCGGATTTGGGCTTCGAATATCTGGTGTTATTAGCCGTGGCCAAAGGCGGAAAGGCATTTTACGACACGCCGCTTTTGCCCAAGCTTCCGATGGCCTGTCCCGATCCACTCGGAGCGTTGCTCAAAGGCGGTGATCGTTATGGAGTGAAGTTCTTCATCAGCAGTGACTGGTATGCCGGATGGGATGAGGCCGCCCTCACGGATGCCGGCCGCATGGGGAAACGCGTTCAGATGATGGAGGAATTGGTGGCCCGGTATGGCCGCCATAAAAGTTTCCATGGCTGGTATTGGCCCAATGAAGCGAACCTCTCGCCCTATTTCTCCGATGGTTTTATCGAGCACGTCAACGCCTGTAGTCGCGCCGCTCGCCGGCTCACGCCGAAGGCGAAAATGATGACCGCACCGTATGGCACCCGGCTGGCGGTGTGCGACGACAAATTCGTGCGCCAGTTGGAACGTATCGATGTCGATATCATCGCCTACCAGGACGAGGTAGGCTGCGTGAGGATGACTCCCACGCAGAGCGCGGCGGCTTTTGAACGGCTGCGGTGCGCGCATGACCGGGTGCCGCAACGCGCCTTGTGGGCCGACGTGGAGGTATTCGATTGGGAAGGGCCGCCCAACCGCCAGACCACGCCCCTGATCCCCGCTC
>JBBQYD010000604.1:0-3259 GCA_038209025.1 Verrucomicrobiota bacterium
CGGGTGGTCAGGGTATTGATGGGCGAGCCGCTCCCGCTCCTTCGTGGCGGCATTGAAGTGGGCCGCGTTCGGGTTGTTCAAGTAGCCCGGCAGGAAACAGACCATCACCATGCCCCGGTTCCCGGGCACGAGTTTGAGTATGTCATCAGGCACATTGCGCGGGTGATCACAGAGGGCGCGAGCCGATGAATGCGAGAAAATGACCGGCGCCCGACTGACGCGCAGCGCCTGGCGCATGACGTCATCGCTGACATGGGATAAATCAACCAGCATGCCGAGGCGGTTCAGTTCCCGGATGACCTCCTCACCGAAGGCAGTAAGCCCGTGGTGCCGCGCGGTGTCGCCGGCGGCGTCGGCCCAATCGGTGTTCTTGACGTGAGTGAGCGTGAGATAGCGCGCGCCCAACTGCCAGGCCATTCTCAAAGTTGCCAGCGAGTTGTTGAGGCAATGCCCCCCTTCCAGCCCCAGCAGGCAGGCGATCTTTCCGCCGCCATGAATCCGTTCGATATCCGCGGCGGAGAGCGCCAGCGCCAAATCTCCGGGGTAGGCCGCGACGAGCCGGTGGAGAAAGTCGATCTGCGCAAGCATTTCCTCGACCGCCACCGGGCCGCCCGGTTGCGGGGGGACGTAAACGGCCCAGAACTGCGCGCCCATGCCGCCGGCGCGAAGGCGGGGAATGTCGGTTATCAGCCGGGGATCACCCTGGCTGGTGTCCCGGGAAAAATCGATTTTCCCAAGATCATAATTCACTTTGCGATACTGCCAGGCCAGGTCGTTGTGGCCATCGACCAGCGGTGTCCCGCGCAGCAAGCCCTTGATGGCGCTGATTTCTTCCGAGGTGTAGTTCATGGTTTGGTTGGTGCCCGCGCCGCTGAGGGCCAGGGGCCACAGGGCGAGGGCGAGGGCGAGCAGCAACGGGCAGCGGCCTGACCCCGCCCTCCGGGAAACCCGTGGGGATGCGCCAGGTGTCCAGCACCCGGCGGTGGTGAATCCGATTAAAGATAGCCAGGAATCGTCTCGCCGCACGCCGCTATTCATCTCCCGAAGCGGCGAGCTTGGCGAGCACATTTAAATCCTCCATCGCGGTCGTGTCGCCCTTGATCTCAACCCCGGAGGCAATTTGCTTCAGAATCCGGCGCATGATTTTCCCCGAGCGGGTTTTGGGCAGGGCTTCGGCGAAACGGATGTCGTCGGGCTTGGCCACGGGGCCGATTTCATGCGCGACATGCAGACGCAATTCCTCCCGCAGGCTGGCATCGGCCTTGACTCCGCTCTTCACCGTGACGAAGGCCACCAGAGCCTGCCCTTTGAGATCATCGGGACGCCCGACCACCGCCGCCTCGGCCACCTTGGGGTGGCTGACCAGCGCGCTTTCCACCTCGGCGGTGCCAATGCGATGCCCGGCCACATTGAGCACGTCATCGATGCGGCCGACGATCCAGAAGTAGCCGTCTTTGTCCTGGCGGCAGCCGTCGCCGGTGAAGTAGCTGTTGGGCACCTCGTTCCAATAGACTTGCTGGTAACGCCGGGGGTCTCCCCAGAGCCCGCGCAGCATGCTCGGCCACGGTTTGCGAATGATCAATTTGCCGCCGGAGTTCCTGGGCACCGGGTTCCCGCTGTCATCCACCACTTCCGGCACCACCCCAAAGAACGGCAGGGTGGCGGAACCGGGTTTGGTGGGAATGGCGCCCGGCAGCGGGGTGATCATGATGGTGCCGGTCTCCGTCTGCCACCAGGTGTCCACAATCGGACAGCGTTTGCCGCCAATGTTTTCGTAATACCACATCCAGGCCTCGGGGTTGATCGGCTCACCGACCGAGCCCAGCAGACGCAGGGAGCTAAGATCATTCCTGGCCGGCCATTCCACCCCCCATTTCATGAAGGCGCGAATAGCCGTCGGGGCGGTGTATAACACGGTGACGCCGTACTTTTCGACAATCCGCCAGAAGCGATCCGGTTCCGGGAAGTTCGGGGCGCCCTCGTACATCAGGCTGGTCGCTCCGTTGGCCAGCGGCCCATAAACCACGTAGCTGTGCCCGGTGACCCAGCCGATGTCAGCGGTACACCAATAGACATCCTCGTCATGCAGGTCGAAGACGTAACGGGTGGTCATCTTGGCGGCCAGCAAGTACCCGCCGGTGGTGTGCAGAATGCCTTTGGGTTTGCCGGTGGACCCGCTGGTGTAAAGAATGAATAACGGCGCTTCGCTATCCATGCTGGCCGCCGGACAACGCGCATCCACCTTTGCCACTTCCTCATGCCACCAGAGATCGCGCTCCGGCGTCATGATGATTTCGTTGCGCGCGCGGCGCAGCACGATGACTTTGTCGATGGTGCTCGCCAGCAGTTCGCCCTGCGGGTCTTTCAGCGTCAGCGCCTCGTCCACCTGTTTCTTGAGCGCGACGACGGCGCCCCGGCGGAAGCCGCCATCCGCCGTAATCACCAGGCGCGCCTGGCAGTCACGGATGCGATCCGCCACGGATTGCGCGCTGAACCCCCCGAACACGACCGAGTGAACCGCGCCGATGCGGGTGCAAGCGAGCATGGCGATGGCGGCTTCGGGCACCATCGGCAGGTAGATCAGCACCCGGTCGCCTGGGTCGAGCCCCAGCTTCCGCAGCACGTTGGCGAACCGGCAGACTTCATGGTGCAGTTGTTTGTAGGTGAGAGTCCTTTCCTCCCCCGGCTTGTCCGGACCCGCCGGTTCGCCCTCCCAGATCAACGCCGCCTTGTTGGCCGTGGCGGTGCCCAGGTGGCGGTCCAGGCAGTTGTAACTTACATTCAGCTCGCCGCCTACAAACCATTTGGCAAACGGCTCCTGCCATTCCAGCACCTTCTCCCAGGGCTTCGTCCAGACCAGCTCCGCCTCTGCCTGCCGCCCCCAGAATTTGTCCGGCTCTTCGATGGATTCCCGGTACAGCTCGCGGTATTCCTCAAGCGATTTTATGTGGGCGGACCTGGAGAAGGCTTCGGCGGGTGGAAATACCCGTTGTTCATGCAGAACCGACTCGATGCCGGTTTGGGGTTGCGTGTCTGGCATAATGATTCAGTGATGTGTGCCCTCGAATTTACGTCACAATGTTTCGTCGTCAAGTGATCTGGCGGCAGGGGTCTGGGGACCTCTCCAGGAAGCTGGCTAGCTTTTCCAGGAGATTATGAAAATCGATCTTCTTCTCGACATAGGCGGCGGCGCCGAGCCGGGCGGCGCGGGCGATGTCCCGGGGTTCGGCGGACGAGCTGAGCACCACGATGGGCAGCC
>JBBQYD010000605.1:0-3258 GCA_038209025.1 Verrucomicrobiota bacterium
ACGCCTGCTCGTAAACGCTTTCCAAATATCCCGGCTCCAGGATGCGATGCACCTCAATGGCCGCGCCAATTACCGCTGTCGCTAAATCATCGATCTCTTTGTCAGGTTCGTGCCTCATCCTATTCCCCTTGGCGCCCATGGCCTCTTGGCGGTTCATCTTTCTCGCCGGTCATTGCCGATAAACTGTCCATGTATTGCCGATATATTGCCGATAAGGCGTAGGCGCGGGTGTCAAGCGACAATTATAATTTAACATTGGCGACAATTACATAGCAGCATGGTTTTCCGATTGTTTGGGGTTATGGTTTTGGGCTCCTGGATTTTGGGTTTGGCGATTGGGTTCTGGATTGTTCGGATTTGATTTGGAGCACATGCGATGGGGGTATTCGCATGTGCGCGCGCGACCCCCCGGTTGATACTCAAGGTTTCGACTGAGGCCTCGCCACTTGTGCCACGCCAAGCGTTTCCAGATAGGCGGCCGCGGCCTCGCCGCGATAACTGTCGCCCGTCAGTTCCAGGACGTCGGCATGATGCACCAGGCGATCGATCGCCGCGAGAGTGGTCATGGGATCCTTGAAGATCCGGTCCCATTCGCTGAAGACCAGGTTGCTGGTAATGATCAAACTCTTGCGCTCGTAGCGCTCGGCCAGGAAGGTGAAGAGGATCTCCATTTCTTCGCGGCTTTGCTGAACATAACCGAGATCATCCAGGATGACGAGATCAAACTTATCCAGTTTGGCCAACTCCCGATCGACACGCAGGGCGGCCTTGGCCGTGAGCAATTTCTGCACCAGGTTGAACGTGGTGGTGAAGCAGACACTCATGGCATGGCGCATGATCAGTTCGCGGCCGATACCGGCGGCCAGGTGGGTTTTGCCACGGCCCGGCAGACCGAAGATCAGCGCATTGCGCGCCTGGCGGACAAAGTGGCCGTTGAGCAGGTGGCCGACAATGGGCCCGACTTTGGCCGGCAACTTGGCCAGATTCAGGGTGGTCATGGTTTTGCCTTCCGGCAGCCCGGACTGGTGCAGCAACCGTTGTTTTCGGCGTCCCGCCCGCTCCTGGCATTCGGTCTCGACCAGGGCATGGAAGTACTGGATGTGACTCCAACTCTGGTCCATGGCCGTGCGGCTGATGGCTTGATACTGTCGGCCGATGGCCGGGAGGCGAAGGCTGCGCAGGAGAATGGGCAGTGATGCAGTTTCCATGCTCAGCCCCTCCCCAGCAGTGCGTTGTAGACACTGAGGTCGGGTGCGGGAAGATTGACCGTCGGGATGGCCGAAGTCAGTCGCCGGGGAAGAAACTCCTCGACCGTGCGGAGTCGGGGCACGGCACCTTCGTCCAAAAGCCGGCGCAGCACGGCTTCGACTTCGCATTCCATGGTGTCGGCGGACAGTTTAAGCAGGTGCAGGTACTCCAAATCGGCCGTGCGCGGGGAGCAGTTTTCCCGCAGCCGGTCGTAGGCCTGACGGAACGTTAAGCACGGAAAAAGCTCCTCCCGGTAGCGGTAGTCCTGAAATGCACCCGGTTTACGCACCAGACTGTGAATGACGTGACGGTACTCGATCCGGACCTGACTGCGCCCGAGAAGCCGTGGCAAGCGGTCCTGAACCTCGCCTTGGCAGAGAATGTCGATGTGCTCGGCATACACGTGCGCCGTCACCATTTCGCCGATCAGCCGGCTGGGCACCGAGTAGGTGTTGCGCTGCACACGCACCGTGCTCCACCGGCGTACCAGCACCCGCTCCTCCTCAAAGTCCGCCAACGCCGATGCCGTCAGCGCCCGCATCACCTTCAATTCTTCCGCGAGGCGTTCCCGGCGCCGTTCGTTGATCCGGTTCAGCACGGACTCCAGAAACGTCCGGTACTCGTCGCGGCTGTCAAAGTCGCGGCTGCCACGCAGCAACAAGTGCTGATCCATCTGGTTCTTCAGGGCACCGTTCAATGACTCTACGTCGCCATTCTCGTTGGGTGCGTCAAGGCCTGTCACCCGCGGCTTGATGCCGAAGTGGGCACAGATCTCCAGATAGCGCTGGTTGAACTCGCGCTTCAGACCGCTTGCGCCGCCGGGCAAATGAGTGGCCGCCGTGCTGTTGTCAGTCCACAGTTCTTGCGCCACGTGTCCCAGACGGAACAGCGTTCCCTGAATGCCGTCACGCAACGAAGCGATACTTTCACTGAAGCAGATCGTGGCCCACTCCCAGTTCGAATACGTCAGCACGCAATGACACAGCAGGTGCACAAACGGCTCGCCGCGAATGGTGATGCCCAGTGCCCCCATGTGGGTAAAATCCAGCGCCAGGCGCCGCCCAGGGTGATGTACCTGGGGGAAGAAAACCTCCTGAGGTGGTCCGGCGGTGGCGCGCCACTTGCGGATTCGCCGCTGCAAGGTCCGCAACTGCCCTTCGCTGAACTTCCCGGGGTACTCCCGGCATATATGGTCGAACAACGTCTTGGCCTGCAATGCCGGCGATTTTTCAAGCAACACCTTGAGTTCCGGCCAGACCTCGGCAAAATCATCGGACCGGGTCAGCCAATCATGCCTCCGTCTAAGCGATGACGGCAACTGGCCGGCGGCCAGATACTTGCCGGCGGTCTGCCGGCACATGTCCGCCCGCATTGCCGCGGTCTGAATGTTCCCGCACTTTGTGAATTCTTGCATCAGCGTCCTCACATGACTGTCGGTGATTCGTTTACCCACATGCGGCTCCTGAATAAGAGAAAACCGCTGTGGAACGTACTGGCTGTCATGCTGACTTGTTAACCACCGCCAATGTTAAAAGATAGTTGTCGTTGCCCAGGTTGCATGGCATGGGGTGAAACCCCACTCTCCCATGGGGTGTAAACCCTATAAGCGTTAAGATAAGCCTGCTGAAGCAGGTACTCCAAGCTGTTCGGAGTCCCGGTCTTTAGCCGGTCCGTAGCCGTTAACTTAGCGCTTATGGGGCAACGCCCAGGGTTCCGGGAGAAAATTATTTCTGCGCCTTGAATGGGCGTGGATCTCGCCTCGTTTTCGGGACCCGACAGGGGCAAAATCGAGGACGACGACGCGGACGATTGGGGGCAACCCCCGTGACCTCAGAAGTGTGTTTTATCCCGGTTTGGGGCACACCATAAAAATGCGGGTTAGAGATATGGCTATAGTAAGTCATTGGCGTATATTCCGGTGATAGTTACAATCACCGAGTAAAAGATGGTATAATCCATGGAGTTTGTCGAAACATCGGTTTTCACCCGACGCATCACGGAGTTGCTCAA
>JBBQYD010000606.1:0-3242 GCA_038209025.1 Verrucomicrobiota bacterium
CCCTCCGTCTCCCACCAGCAGGACAAATTCCCGGGCGCCCGAGAGGGCCACCTGGACCGGCACCCCCGCCATGCCCTCGCGCAGCACGGCGGACTTGAACCGCTCCTGCCCACCCACCTCAACGGAGAACTGCACACTGCCCCGCCCGCCGCTTGTCTGGTCGTTGCTGTCCACCCCGGCGATGGCCGTCAACTCGGTGCCTTCGCCCGGCAACCGCACGAGAACTTTGCTTGTCGCGTGGCAATACAAGCCGCGCGTGTACGATTTGTCCACGATGCGCATCGGTTGGCCCGCGCGCGCGTTCAACTGGACCGGATCGTGATTGGCGGCGACGTAAAGGCCGGGGGCTGGTTCGGTGGTATCCGCAATCGCCTGAAATCTGGCCGCCGCCCAGTTGGCGCACTCGCCAAGTTCGAATTCAGTCGGCGCCACGGCCCACCCGAGGGAGGCCCACAAGGTGGCACCTGCAAGCGTGAGGATGAAGGAGCGGAATGTGCGTGTTATCATGCGTCAGCAATGGTTTCCCAGGGCCGCCCCCCATTCGTTTGTACCCAAGGTTGGGCGATTGCGCCATCGATTTCGCCATCCACCACCATCCTTGAACTGTCGGCATACTCCAACAACCGCCTGGTGAGCTCAAAGAATGTTGGCCGCCAATTCGGCCAATTCGGAGCGCTCCCCTTTTTGGAACTCGATATGCGCCGCTACGGCTTGCTCCCGGAACCGGCTCACCACATAATTAAACCCGTTCGAGGAGGAGTCCACATACGGATTGTCGATCTGGTAGGGATCGCCGGTAAAGACCACCTTCGTGCCGTGGCCCACGCGCGTGATGATGGTTTTGACCTCCAACGGTGTCAGGTTTTGAGCCTCGTCAATGATCATGAATTGATTGGCAATGCTCCGTCCGCGAATGTAGCTGAGCGCCTCCACCACGATGCTCCCGGAACGCATGAGGTCTCCGCTGCGCCGATGCTCGTGGCCCATGTTCAGATCCCCAAGCATCTCCAGGGCGTCGTGAATCGGCTGCATCCAGGGGGCCAGTTTCTCATCCAGCGAACCGGGCAGAAACCCTAATTCCTTGCCCATGGAGATGGTGGGGCGCGCCACCACCAAGCGGCGGAACTCGCGGTCCATCACCGTGCGCTTCAAACCGGCGGCCATGGCCAGCAGGGTCTTGCCCGTTCCCGCCTTGCCCATCAGGGTCACCAGCTTCACCCGGTCGTCCAGCAGGGCGTCCAGTCCAAAGTGCTGCTCGCGGTTGCGAGGCTTGATGCCCCAGACCCCCTCGCGTGAGTCGATGATCGGCACCAACCGCGTCCCGGTGTGATCCACCTTCACCAGCGCCGTGCGCTTGGGGTTCGATTCATCAGAAAGCGTGCAATACTCGTTGGGAAAATATTGTTTGCCACCGTTCAGCTCCAATTCGCCGTTGGCCCGGAAGGCCGCCATCTTCTCCGGGCTGACGGATAGTTCAACCATCCCGGTATAGAGGTCCTTGATGTAAACGCGCCCGGTCTCGTAATCCTCGGCCATCAACCCGAGCGCGTCCGCCTTGATCCGCAGGTTGATATCCTTGCTGACGAGGATGGTGTGGGACTTCGGCTTGCTTTTATTGATGCTGAAGGCCAGCGCCAATATGCGGTTGTCCACCGAGTCCGTGCTGAATACCACTTCGCTTTTCGACACCCGGCCTTTGTTGTAAACAATTTTCAAACGGCCGCCGTTCGGCAGGTCCACCCCCTCGCTCAAACGCCCCGCGCCCCGAAAGCCATCAAGCATTCTTGAGACGCTGCGCGCGTTCTGGCCCAACTCGGTTGATTCGCGTTTGAACCGATCTATCTCCTCAATCACCTCCATCGGCAGCAATACGCAATTGTCCTCAAAATTGAGCAGCGAATTCGGATCGTGAAGCAGAACGTTTGTATCAAGTATGTAATTCTTCACTGGGCAAGTCTTTGAACTTTGTCGAAGTCATTTGGCGGTGCCACCGGATAATATTTTGATGCGCCCGCGGCAGCCGATAGCGCCCCGAAAACAGAAAATTCTCCAGCATGCCAAAAAGGTCGAAATCCACAAACCGGGGCCGCTCATCCAGCAGCCAGGGCCGGCGCGCCAGCATCTCTTCAAACGGCATGAGCTTGTCCGCCAGCTCGGCCTGAAGTTCCTTTTGGCTCGCTGTCCAGCGGTCAATGCAGCCCCGCCCGAACTTGCGCTCTTTATGGCGCAGAAAAGCCAACTGTTCACCGGCCGGCACCATCTCCCGCCAATAAACATCGTTCAGCTTGAAGCAGGGCCCTTCAATCTCATTCTCGATATAACGCCACACCAGGTCCTGCAACCCCTCCCAACGGATTGGGAACAATCCCAGTTGATACCGGGAGTCCAAATACTTGGCCAAAACCTGTGAATCGTCACTGATCTCAAAAACCACCGTTTTGCCGTCGCGCAAAACCGGCACGCCATAATACCG
Source organism: Verrucomicrobiota bacterium (assembly GCA_038209025.1). Lineage (GTDB taxonomy): Bacteria > Verrucomicrobiota > Verrucomicrobiia > Limisphaerales > UBA8199 > JBBQYD01. The sequence continues at coordinate 2,474 of JBBQYD010000606.1, forward strand.
TTCACGGGTCAGCTTCCATACCAGCGAACGATCCGTGCTGGGAATGTTGGCAACCTTGAATGGTCGGTCGGCGAATTCGAGAATGCGGCGCTGAACAATGCAGAACGGGCTCCAGGGAAACTGAATGAGTTCAATCATGGTCGCTTTTGTGCTCTCTCCAGCCAATTTAAGACCGCTGAGGCACAGTGACAAGATGAATCCCGAACGGGTTATAATCTAGCTTGACATATTTTCTACATGTCCTAATCTCGGCATTACTTTATGAAAAACTACCTACTCCTGGCAGCCGCCTTTTTGGTTCCCTTGCTTGCTCCCGCCGCGCCCATGACGTCCGAGCAATTACAACTCCGGACCATCATCGAATTTGGGACGGACCTTGGTACGGCACACAGCATGTTCAACCCCCGTTACTTCGACGGCTTCGTGTACGTGAACCAGATCAATGTCGGAGCCCAGGGTATGGGTCGTTATCCTTCCGGTTGGGGCTCGCCGCTGATGATCGTGGACAACCGGGGCATCCTGGAACACCGCGCGATCGCCCCTTTCCGCGGCACCAACAAGTTTAAGTATTTGCTGGCTTCCAGCAGCGGCGCAACCTCCTCAACCACCTTCTCCCGCTATGACTTCGACGGCAGCAATCGGGTGGACATAGCCTCCCCGAGCGGCCAGATTGTCGAAGGCTTCGATTGGGTGGATGAAAACACCGTGATTCACACCTCCTACACCTCCGCGAACCGAAAACGGCTGTACCTGGCGCATGTCACCGCCG
>JBBQYD010000607.1:0-3241 GCA_038209025.1 Verrucomicrobiota bacterium
CACTGGCCGAATTGGGCACCTCCAGGCCTGTGCTGGTGTCCAGCAGGAACACCTCAAAGGTCGCGGTGTAGCCGTTCGTTCCCGGCGGCGCGGCGAAAACCGGGTGGAACATCTTTCCGTTCCAGTAGAGCGCGTTGGTGACGCCGTCGGTGCCGAAAATCGGCTGAAGAGCCTTTGGCTCGGTCTCTTGGTACCGATACGCGGACAGGCCGGCCGACCCCGACAACTTCCGAATCCAAATCTGCCTGCCCGCGGGGAGCAGGTCTGTATCGGCGTCCATGACAAATCCGTAGCGTCGGCTGAATGCCTTGCCTTGAGCGCTGGGATCCAGCGCGCCAAACCACGGATCAGACTGGTCAAAACCGTCGCCCGGATTGCTCACGAGCAACGGGGTGAGTTGCGGAACGGTGGAGGGCATCATCACGTGCATCGTTCCGTCGGAGGCGTGGTAGGACACCACGGGCATCACCATGGGCATCACCAGGCCGCCTTGCATGGGAACGGCAGTTAAAATGGCGCCTTGAGTGGAAGCCAGCGCGATGGTCAGCGAAACAGCGCAGACCGCGGCCACACGTTTTGTAACGGTCAGTCTTTCAGAATACAGAGCTAAATCTTTCACAGGTTTCAATTTCATTTTGGCCGAAGCGCCTGGGCCTGGCGTTGCAGGCCCGCGGGAAAGGGCTCCAGACCGGTTTCAGGTCAAAAGGGAAAACAGGGGCAGCTCATCAAAGCTGTCACCAAACGTTCAGCAGGGGAGAAATGGCAAGCAGAAACCACTGGGCCAGCGGTGGCGCAGTGGCACTAAAACCTGCTTACCCGGGAAGTGTTCTAGGAGGCGGTGTCAGCGGGGTGTGGTCCAGGGACCAGGGCCTTTGCACAAACGGGGCCAGCTTCCAGAAGCCGGTTGGGGCGCTGAAGACAAACACCGCGCCCGCATACGCGAATTCGAGCTTCTTTTCGGGGGTGATTGAGTCGGAATTCTTCTCTGATTTCTTCCCCTTGGCAATAGCTTTGCACAACGCGCAGGGGTGGTTGCCGTCGAAGGTCTTGGTCAATGCCTGGGCGACGGTGGCATCCTGTGAGTATTTGACCACCATCCCGATCCAGGCAATGGACTGTAGAAAGGACCAGTGCAGGCCTATCGAGCAGGCCAGGGTCAGGATCAGCAGCAGTCTTGCCAGTCGCCGAAACACGAAAGGACAATACGACATGGTGCGCCGGGGTCAAGGGGACCGGATCAGCGATTGTTGGCCGGCGTTCCTTGATCATGCCGGCTTGGCCGCGGAGAACCAGCACTTCAAGGCTATATACACATTTTGGGCGTCCAAACCCAATTGGGCAACACTGGCGTGAACGCGGTCAAAAAATGGTTTCTTTGGCAACCGTTGACGACCACTTTCAGGCGATGTTCGCACAGCCTTAAGGCCCCACGAGTTGAAAGAAACGACTTGAACCGTCCACGGACAGGGTGAGACCTAACATTCCTGATTGAACGGAAGGCGTGTTGGAAATGGCGGTCCAAATCACCGGCGGGCTGAGATTGGTCGCGGTGTGGAGTTGTAGGGTGCCAGCCCAGTCTGGCCAAGACAGGACAATCTGGCTGTTTGATACGCCGCCGATCGAAATTTGCGGCGGGGCGTGGGGCGTGGCCGAAACCTGCGTGGAGTTGGCGCTTTCGCCGGCAGCGTTCGAAGCCGAGACGACGTAGTAATAGGGAACTTCGTTGGTGACGGCAAAATCGGTGTGGTTCGCCGAACTGACGCTGGTCACGATGACGTAAGAACCGCCGTTCGTCAGCGAACGCTTCACGTTGTAATTCGCCGCGCCCAAGGACGGCTGCCAACTCAACGTAACTTGTCCGACGCCAGCGGCGGCCGTCAATCCGGTCGGACCTGTGGGCACGGTGATGAGATTGACGCTGTCCAGTGTGGCGTTGTTCAGCGCGGAATTGTTGTTGGCTGTGACCGCGAGACCGGCCTTGATGGTGGAGGTCATGACGACGGTGCGGGTTCCGAACAGAGTCCAGGTCACCCCATCGGAGCTGCGGTAACCGCTGAAGTTGTTGCCACCGCGCACGAGCTTCAACCATCGCGGCGGGGTGCCGGTGCTGGAACCAACGCTGGACGCGGATGCGCCGGAGCCATTCCGATATTCAAAGCTGACGGAATTCGTTCCCACATAGACGAAGGCGTAACTCGCATTGGCGCTGTTCGACTCGCGGAACATGATGCCCGTTTTGGGCGACGCCCCGGTTCGGGTGACGCTCGCGACGCGAGCGACCAGGGTTCCGTCGCCCGAATGATTCCGCGTGGTGAAGTTGAACTGGTCAGCCGTGCCGCCGATACCACTGCCGCTGCCATTGACGGCCCAGAGACCGTTGTGGGTGTTTAACGCCGCGCTGCCGGGCACACCGACGGAACCCATATCCTGATTCGTCCAGCCTGCCGGGAAACCGTTGGTGGAGCCGGGAACAGTTTCGAGGGCGAACCAGTGCAGGTTGAATCCCGCGCTCAGCACGACCAGCTTGAAGGAGTTGGCTGGCTGCAGGTGGATGGTGCCGGCATTGATCGTCGTCCAGGTTTGCCATCCCCCGGTGGCGGGAACGGTGATCGTGCCGGTGGCGTTCGTGCCATTGGTTTCCAGATAGAAACTACCGCCGGTACCGCCACCGGCAACCCGGGCGTAAACGCGGTATGGCCCGGGAACCAGCGTGGTCACGGTGTATTTCATCCAATCGCCAGCGTCAAGGAAGCCCACGTCATAGCCGTTGGAAGGCAACGCATCTGTGACGCCTTCGATATCCACCGAATCGTTGCGATAAATCCAACCGGCGTTGTAATTATTGCCCGTCGTAGTCGTGTCGAAATAGGCCTCGCCCTGCCGTCCGAGATCGTAGTCGGTGGCAAAGATGATGCCGGGGGCGGTGTAGTTGGTGAACGGCAAGGTCACGCCCAGCGGATAAGGCCGCAGCAGTGCGTCGATGACATCCCGCTTCACGCTGCAATTCTCAAGGCGCGTCGTGTCCGCCAGTTCCATCAAGGACGCGAACGCCGCAGTCGTAGAAGGTTTTGTGCCGCCGTTCCGCCAGTAATCAAGGATGGCCTGATAACCAGCGGGTTTCTTGAACAGCACCGTGCCATCGGCGTTGTCTTGCTTTTTCCAGGGCCACCACGACCAGCCAATGTTCAGTTGTTCCGCAAAACGGACGGCCTCACGGAACCATTCATTGGAATTCTCCCCG
>JBBQYD010000608.1:0-3239 GCA_038209025.1 Verrucomicrobiota bacterium
TCTGTGCGGGCCCAGGCACGAAGCAGGATGCTGGCGGCGCAAACCAGGCCCACGGCCAGCCCCGTCCACAACCCCACCGCCCCCAAATGGAAACCAAAGCAGAGCACCAGGCCCAGGGCCAAACCCACCGGGTAATGGCCAATCAAGTTGGCGATCATCGCGGTGCGGGTGTTGCCCAGCCCGCGCAACGCCCCGGTGACACTCACCTGCGTCCCGTCGGCAATTTGAAACAAGGCCACTAAAACGAGGATCTTCGTGCCCAACTCAATGACCGCGGGGTCGGTCGAAAACCAGCCCAGCAGCAGGCGCGGCATGATCAGGTACCCGGCGGCAAACACGCTCATGACCCCCACCGACAGGCCGATGAACATCCAGCCCGCCAGCAGCGCCCGCCTTGGCTGCCCGGCGCCCACGTACATGCCCACCCGCACGGCTGCGGCCGAGGAGAACCCGAGCGGAAACATGAACGTAAACGCTGCCATCATCAGGGTGACGTGGTGGGCCGCCAGGGGAACCGCTCCCAGGGTGCCGGCTACAAAGGTGGCGATGGTGAAGGCGCCCACTTCCAAAGCCGTATGCCCGGCGGCGGGAACGCCCAGCCTGAAAAAATCCTTTTGTATCTTCCAATCCACCTTGGGCAGGCGCAGCCTGGCCGGTTTGAGCAGCCACCAGGTGTAGGCCATGGCGAGAACCAGCATGAAATACCGGCTGATGACGGTGGCGAGGGCCAGGCCGCGCACTTCCAGCCTGGGGAACCCCCACTGGCCCAACCCCAGCGCGAAGCACGCCCCAAGGTTCAGCACGTTCGCCGCAATGATAATCACGGTGAACCCCACCACCCGATGACGAGCCTGCCAGTATCGCTGCAGCACAAAGAACAGGAACAGGCTCGGCAGGGTCCAACCAATCACCTCCAGGTATTCGCGGAACGCCGTTGGGATCGGTCCAGGCGGCGAAAAATGCAAATACAGCCATGCGCCGGCCACGACGCCCAGTCCGGCAAGCACTGTCACCATCAGGCAGGACCACAGGGACTGCCCAAAGTACCGCGCGAGACCACGCTCATCGCGTGCGCCGAGGCTTTGGGAGAAGTAGGTGTCCAGGGCGAGCAGCAACCCCATCCAGACGGCCGTGAACGTCCAATAGAAGTTGGCTCCCAAGCCAAGCCCCGCCAGGGTGTTGGTGCTGATGCGGCCGGCCACCAGGGTATCCACCATGCCCATCGACATGTGCCCGGCCTGGCTGATGACAATCGGCCCCGCCAGCTTGAGGGCACCCCTCAGCTCCACGCGCCAGTTGATGGCCGAATGCATCGGCAAGGGTATGCCCTGCCGGCCCAGTCCTAAAGCACAAAGAGGGCGGGTTCGTTGGTTATTAGGACGCGTCTTTTCATGATGGTAAGTGCAGCACAGCAGGGTTTTTGGCCAAAATTAGTGCCTGGAGCCGTTCTCGACCGCCCCGGGCAGAGAGGAACTGCTGGCGGAAGCTTTTGGTATTGTATTTGGTCTTCGAATTGGCTTTGCGGGCTTTATCCACGGTCGCGTTGGCCAAGCTGAGCACGACTCGCCGGATCATTCCGAGCACGAGCGCGGCGTTGGGTGTTCTGACCCGACTCAGGTCTTCCTGCATGGTGACATCGAGGCAATGATGAAGTCGGCTTTCAATGACCCATTAAGTTCTTTTGAGCTGAAGCAGGCCGCGCGCCTGCAACTGGTCCAGGGCCAGGCTGCTCACCAGGAAGACCACCTCGCGGCTCAAGACGTTATTCCAAGAATTTGTGTCTTGGGCTTTTATCTATGCCCTGTTGCGACGGTGTGGTGTGCGTCGTGGTCGTCCGCCGGTGATCACCGCGTGGGAGTTGACTCAAGGCTTGGTCTTTCATGTGGTAGCCGAAGCTGGCACACTGGCCCAACATGTGACGCAGCTTACCGGCAAACGCATTACGGATGGAGCGCTGGCGCAACGCCGGGCGCTGCTGCCTCCCGCGGTCTTCGAGGAGTTGCTGGGAGCCACGCTCAAGCCCAAGGGCGATCCCGTGCAGCATCCCGAAGCGTTCTATCATGGGCTGCGGCTGTGCGGGGTGGATGGCAGTCTCTTCTCGATCACCAACACGCCCCAGGTCAAAAAGCAAATGCGCAAGACGCGCAGTCGGCGGGGCCGGGCGGCGTTCCCGAAAGTGGGAGTGGCGGTGATGGTGGAACTGGGCCTGCATAACCCACTGGCCGCCGCCTTGGGGGTCAAAGGGGAATCGGAGATGGGGTTGGCCCACCAAGTGTTGTCGGCCCAACCGGAGAAAAGTCTGCTGCTCAGCGACCGCTATTACGGAGTGCCGGTATTGGTGGTCGGCTTGCCGGCCCAAGGCGAGCGTCATGTTTTGACCCGGGTGAAAATGAATATCAAGCGACGGTTCCTGGAGGCCTATCCGGATGGCAGCGCTTTGGTGGAAATCCGCTCGGGAAAGAAACAACGCTTGATGCGCGAGATCGTGGGCCGGGTGCAGCGTGGCGGACGGGGGGCGGCCACGACGGTGCGGTTGTGGACCACGCTGCTGGATTGGCGCCGGCATCCGGCGGTCGAACTGCTGGCGTTGTATGCCCGGCGCTGGGAACAAGAGATCTTTTACAAAGAGCTGAAGGTGGATATGCGTTCGACCCCTTGTCTGCAGAGTCATACGCCGTTGGCGGCCAGCCAAGAGATCGCCGCGTTGATCCTGGCCTATGCGGTCCTGGTGGATTATCGAATAAAGGCCGAGTCCATGGGCGAAGTGGGGGTGTTGCGGATCAGTTTCCTCAAGACACTGCAAGTCGTGCAAGGGCTGTGGCAATTCCTGGAAGTATCGTCGGACTTGTTAACCCCGGCACAGGTGCGTTTGGTCGTGCGCCGTTCGCTGCGGAGAATTGCCGATATGGCGATCCCAAAACGTCGGCAGCGGTCCTGCCAGCGGGCTTTGCGCCAACCCGTCAGTAGTTGGCCGCGGCTGCGCAAAAACACGTACCGAAAAGGCACTCTCGAACACTCTGTGGAGAGGATCTATGTCTGAATTCCTATACGGCATTGAACCTAGCAAGCGGTCCACCCGCACCCATCGGGGCCGGTGCTCCGGAGCCGCCAGATAATACCCCAGGTTCCTCCAAGGGTAAGCTAACAGGCGCTCGCCGGGCGGAAGCAGGCCGGCCCGCGCCGGGTTCAAGTGCACATAATCGCAGGCGGTGCGAAGGTAACCGTTGCCGCTGCCCTCG
>JBBQYD010000609.1:0-3230 GCA_038209025.1 Verrucomicrobiota bacterium
ACCCGAACTCCAGCCACTGCTGCGGGCCGACCGCCGGGTTGGTGTTGCATGAACTCATCCGGATCAGCCGGTTCTCCGCGTCCCAGGTGTAGGTCCATTTGCCATCGCGGGTGAGGTTCCCGTCCGAATCATACGCAAACAACTCCGGAGTCTTCTCCAGCAAAAGCTTGCCCGTGGTATTGGTCACGATGTCCGGGTTTGCGCCGTTGTTCAACACGGCCACGTTGGACAGGCTTAACCATAAGGGATTACTGGTGTTGTTCACGCGCAATTCGCCTCGATAATGTTCACCGTGCCGCACGGTGGGGGACCACAAGTCCGGCCCGGCCCAGATCCTCAGATACCAACCACGGATAACGGCTTCCGCAACACCAGTCAGGCAAATCGGAATGGCCGATCAAAAATTAGTGCTGCGATATCCCCCTTTCTACTTGGTATCCAAAAATTCGTCCAGAAGTTTTCCCAAAAGCGGCAAGTTTTTATTTCTACTTATCATTGTTTTAATGTTTCTAATGTATTGTCTGGCTCTCCCCCGGCGCAAAAAGAAGGGGATCGAACAACAAAGGAGCCAAGAAAAGAAGCAAGCTGGAACAGTGATGGCGTTGGGTGGGGGAATGCGGCATAACGGGGTTTGCCCATAGTTTGGTGCGGTCGAGCAGCCCCCTACGGTCGAGTAGCCTGGGGCAAAGAGACGGGGATTGAACAACAAAGGAGCCAAGAAAAGAAGCAAGCTGGAACAGAAATGGCGCTGGCAAGCTCTTTTCCCCACCGCTGATTTCAGCCACGGGCGCCAGGCGGCGGCAAACCCGGATTGACATTACAGGCTGGTTGCTGCCAGTTTTGCGTCTATGGGGGCGGAGCCCTGTCGCTTGAACGGCGGCGGCCCCGGCGGGCACCTCACCAGCGCGGGTCGGGAGGGCCATCCATGGCGCGGCGCAGCGCCTGACGGGTGCGGTTTAGGAAGGCCCTCAATCCCGATCGGGGCTCACCCGGTTCTGGCACGATGAATTCCATGTATCGTTCCGGGCGCAGCAAATCGGTGAAACCCAGGCTGCGGTAGAGCCGATGCGCATCGCGGGTGGCCAGGGACCAGCGGCTCAGGGTGCAGAGCTCGGGATGTTCCAATATCGTGCGCAGCAGCCACGTGGCCAAGCCTCGTCCCCGGTAAGGTTCAAGGATGAAAACATCCGCCAAATACCCGTAGGTCGCGCGGTCGCTAATCACCCGCGCAAAGCCCACCTGTTGCTTTTCCGGGCCGTACAGGCCGAAACAAAAGGAATTCTGGATGCCACGTTCCAGTACGTCACGGGTGCGCTTGCTGGCCCAGTAGGTCTGCGTCAAGAAACCAAAAATCAGGTCGATATCCAGGCGTGCGGGGTCGGTGCTGATGACGAACCCGTCCTTCTGGTATTCTACATGGTTGCCTGGTGCCATTACGCCTGATCCGGGTCCGCCGAGTTGGACGGTTCGTTTTTCGAGCGGGCGAGTGCGTTGGCCGCGGCTTCGCTTTCCGCCGCCTTTTTGCTTTTGCCCGTGCCCCGGCCCAGTTCCTCGCCACAGTGATGCACCGCGCAGACAAAAAGCCGGTCGTGATCCGGTCCGGTGGCGGATACCAGTTGGTAAGAGGGGGCTTCAGCGGACTTTGCCTGCAACAATTCCTGCAGCTCCCCCTTGGGATTCTCCACTGAGGGAATGCCGTCGAGTTCGCTGAAGGCGGACGCGAACTGCCGCAGCACAAACGCGGTGGCCTCCGCCAGGCTGCCGTCCAGGTAAATCGCGCCCAGCACCGCTTCGAAGGCATCCGCCAGAGTGGAGACGCGGTCGCGCCCGCCGCTCATTTCTTCGCCGCGGCTCAGGAGCAGGTATTGGCCCATGCCCAGCGCCCGGGCGCACTCCGCCAGGGTGTTGCCATTGACCAGTTTGGCCCGGGCCTTGGACAGCGGGCCTTCGTCGTCGGTGGGAAACCTATCGTACAGCTCCCGGGTCAGGACCAACTGGAGGACCGCATCTCCCAGGAATTCCAGACGCTGGTTGGTTTGCGTGACCAGCCCGCCTTCCCGGGCCACCGATGGATGGGTCAGCGCGAGGCGGAGCAATTCCACCTCGCGAAAGGTATATCCAAGCTGTTCCTGAAGTTGGCGGTAATCAACCACAAACACCTGCTGGGGAATTCTTAATCTTTTTTGGGGCCGTCCGCAACTGCCGGCTCAACCGCGGTGGTTGAAGGCTCCGGCGCGGCGGGGCCGGTGGCTGCGGAGTCCGGGGTGGTGGGGGCCGCGGCATCCGGGGCCGCCGGGTGCGGTTGTGGCACCTGGTTCAGGCCCTCCAGGCCGTGCTCCAACAGGTGGGCGACATCCTTTTGAACCTGTTCGAGCTGCGTGAGCTGCAGATCGGGATCGACAATGGTGAAGACATCGCCGGTTTTGGGCTGCTCATAAATGAATATGCGCTTGCCCTCACGCCGCAGTTGCTCCTTCACGCGGAGGACGCGCTTACGCTCCAGCATCACCGCCAAAATGTAACCGGCAGGGATGTTTTCGGGATTGTTCAGCTCGATGAGCTTGCGCAGGAGGGATTCCGCGTTTTCTTTTTGGATGGCTTCAGTGGGCGGGGTCGGCGTTTCATAAACGCCATGCCAGTAGGAAATAAACCCTTTGCGCTCCCGGGCGCCGTCGCTGTGATCCCGGTCCCAGCACGTTTGGCACAAGTCCAGGCGCCGCAAGACAGCCCGTTCCTCGTAGAGGAGTGTGTGATAGCACTCTTTATCGGTGAACCCGCGCGTGCAGGTGGAGCACGCGTGGGCGCGGGATTGTATGTTCCAGTCGGTCATCGTTTCAGCTTTCGGCGCGGCTCCGGGGCCGCGCGTTGCTCCTATTATTGCGGGGCGCGGCTTCACTGCAATCTCAATGACTCCCGATTTTTGCTGATTTTCGCCCGCGGTTTTGGCACAACATCGAGCTGTATTATATGAAAAAGAAGACGAACGTGGCCACGGAGGCCCAATTATTGGAGTTGCTGCGGAAAGTTCTGCCCAAAGCCACCCATGATCCCGAACTGGCGGGCAAAATCTATTCCCTGGTGGAGCACGAACTGAAAGCCAACGCGCAAACGAGCGCCTTTGACAAGTTTTGCGCCCGCGTGCCGCTCCAGGACCTGGAGCCCGCCACCGTGGAACAGGCCAAACGCCAGTTCGTCGAGTCCTTTCCCGATGCTGACGTGGCGGTCAGGCC
>JBBQYD010000610.1:0-3211 GCA_038209025.1 Verrucomicrobiota bacterium
AGGGCAATTATACCATGCGCATCCGAACCAGCTCGCGTATCCGCGTTCGCGAGGTTGCCGTTCACTGCGCTCCCCATTTTGTGAACCAGGTGCAGGATTGCACCGGGCCGGTATCCCTCTCGCACGTCGATGTCTTGATGAGAAACCCCGCCAGCGAACAGTTTGTCAGTTGGCGCGACGGTTTTCACTGGAAAGAGAATCGTTTTGGCGTACTGCTCGAGAACAGCGTCTGGGACGGAAGCTGCATGTATGATGACTTGTTTAACATGTCTTCGCACATGGGCAGTGTCCAACAAATCCCGTCAGCCAACACCTGCAACATCACCTTGGGCGATTACGATTACCACACCTGGCGCGCAGGCGATTGGGTTGCTGTTTGGAGTCCCGGCCAGACATTCCAGCGGGGACGAGCCCGGGTATTGTCCCCCGCCGCCACCGTGGGCACCACTTTTAATGTCACGCTGGATCGCGCAGTCCCCGGCCTGGCTGTGGGCGACTTGCTGGTGAATGAAGAGCAGCTAAACCGCGGAACACTCGTGCGCAATTGCGCAACGACGCGCATCGGCGGCCACGGGGCAACCGCACGTTTGCGCACACCGGCCCTGTTTGTAAGCAACAACTTCACCAATTCCTACTGGTGGTTATACACCGAACCAACCGAGGAGGGACCGGCCCCGAGGGAGATAGCTTTTCTAAACTGCTATCTTCAGGGCCAGGCCCCCTGGGGGCTGTTCGTCATCAACCAGGCGCTTTCCGCCACCATTCAAAATTGTGTGCTGGACGGAAACAACTGGGTAAAGTGCCAAAATTCTGCCAACATTCTCCTGAATGGGATCCATTGGACAAACCAGTCAGTCAGGGCGGTGGATCTCGTTAACAGTGGCCCGGTTTATCTCTACGGCGGCTCAACCGTTAACGGCTCCGGCACTGGCTTGTCGTCCTGGGTGCGCAAGGGCACCACTTCCACTATTTACTACTCCCCTCCATAACCGAATGATCACCAAATCTCACCTTCAAGTCGGTCGCGGTCTTCAGGATCCAATGACCAGGAACAGCCCCTGCTTGTTACCCCTCGCCAAACTTGCATTCGAAGCGGGTAGACTCGCCGCGATTTCAGTCCTGCTGGCCGGGTTCGTGCCTGCCGGATGGTCCCAACCCGAGCAAAAACCCGATATCCTTCTGTTTTTGGCGGATGATTGGGGCCGCCAGGCCTCCTGCTATGCTGACCCGATGCGTCCTTCTCCAAGTGACGTCATTAAAACTCCCAGCCTTGATCGAGTCGCCAGGGAAGGCGTTCGTTTTAACAACGCATTCTATCCCTGTCCGCAATGCACTCCTTCCCGGGCCGCCATTGTCACAGGTTCCTGGTTCTGGCGCTGCGGTTCCGCTGCTTTCCTGAATGGTGGCCAATGGCGGGGACAACCGAATCCGTTTAACGATCTTCCCCGGTTTCCGGAACTGTTGTCGGCCTCCGGCTACACCACCGCCAAGGCTTTCAAAACTCTTGCCTTTAAGCCCACTTTAAAGAGCGCTGCCGATGATAGCATCAGCGGCTACCTGCGCTATGGCTTGCACGTGAGCCAGGGCAAGACGGCTGCCGAGAGGGCACAGCTTCGATCGGAAGTCGTCGAGCAAACGCGATCCTCTATCAGACACGTTCTCACCAACTGCCCGGCCGGAAAACCGTTCTTTTTTGTATACGGCCCCATCAATACACACCGCCCTTTTGCTCGGGGCTCGGGAAAACTGTTATGGGGCATAGAACCTGATTCTCTCCGGGGGAAGCTGCCCCCGGAGTTGCCGGATGTTGAGGTGATTCGCGAGGACATGGCCGATACCTTGGGGGAAGTCCTTGCCCTGGACATGATGGTGGGCATTTTCCTAGATGAACTGAATGCTGCGAAACGACTGGAGAATACCATGTTTGTCCTTACAGGTGATAACGGCTTGCCCGGTTTCCCCAGGGGTAAGACGCAAATGTATGACATTGGAAGCGCCGCCCCGCTTTTAATTCGCTGGCCGGCTAAAGTGAAACCCGGCCGCACAGTGGACGACTTCGTTAATCTCATGGACCTCGCTCCCACCTTCCTTGAAGCCGCCGGTGTGAAGATCCCGGCAACCATTGACGGACGCAGCCTCATGCCCCAGCTGGTCTCCAAGGCCAGCGGCTTGGTTGAGGCCTCCCGCGCCTGTGCTATATTCGGCCGGGAACGTCACTACGCGGACGCCCGGCCCGGAAATCTGCCCTATCCGAGCCGCGCAATCCGAACGGCGGATTTTCTTTTCATACGGAACTTCAAGCCAGAGCGCTGGCCCCTCGGAGACCCCTTTGGCATCAGCGGGTCAAGTGGTCCGTCCTTTGGTCTTGTGGCTGATTACGAACTGTTGGCTAAGGCGCCTTTCCGTGATTGCGACGCCAGCCCCACCAAAGCGTGGCTGGTTGAACACCGCTCTGAACCTCTGGGGAAAACTGCTTTCAATCTCTCCTTTGGAACCCGACCTGACGAGGAGCTTTACGATCTCAGGAGTGATCCGGCACAGGTGACTAATGTTGCCAGCCAAATCGAATATGCCGATGTAGTAAACAAGCTCTCAGTTGAACTCAGGAGCATTCTGAAAAGGAGCGGTGATCCGCGGCTACGCGATGCGTTCGATGCCCCGCCCTGGGTCGAACGTGCTGCTGAATAAATCGTGACCGACGGCACCCAAAGCAACCAACCAGACTTGCCTAACTGCTAAAGTCATCGGTCGCTTGAGGAATGCAACCAGCGCATCCGTTCTCTCATTGCTTGGGGTGGACATTGACAAAAGATCAACGCAGACTGGGCTCCTAAGAATACCGGTGGCTGCAAGCAGCCCTTCGGTATCGGAAAAGGTCATGAAATCTGGTTCTGTTCTTTTGCTGAGTATCGGCCTGGTGCAGTTCCTCTCAGCCGCGCACTGGGGCGCCGCTCAATTCGGGAGCGCGCCCGCTTTTCGCCCGGGAGAAGTTTGGCACGACACTACCGGTAACCCAATCAATGCCCATGGTGGCGGAATCCTGGCGCACGAAGGTGTGTTCTATTGGTACGGCGAATGCAAGAAGGCCAAAGCCGGATCGGCGATCGGGAACCGCCGGGTTCCCGTTGAAGCCTGCGGGGTGGCCTGCTACTCTTCAACGAACCTTTTTGATTGGCAAAACCGCGGGGTGGTGTTGTCCGTAGAGCCAGAC
>JBBQYD010000611.1:0-3200 GCA_038209025.1 Verrucomicrobiota bacterium
AACGGCCAGCCCATCCCCCCATACTCACCGCGCGTGAAAAAGCTGATGCCCACCACCATTAGCAGGGGAACCATCAACAACCCGGTGAGCCAAAGCACAGCCGGGCCACTGAACAGGGCTGAACGCCACCAATGACCCGCGCGCGTCAAGGGTTGGCCGAAGCACACGTCCACGGAACGGTCGGCATTGGGCGGTTGATTAGTCATCCAGGAGCACCAGTCCGGTTGCGGGCAGTTCGCAGAGCACCTCGTCGCCGATGGCGAACCCCTGATGTCCTGCGGCCGCGTTCAACGCCACGGCGGTGAGCGGGAGTTCCCCGGCTTGCAAACAATACTGTGTCTCAGCCCCGCTGTACACCAGGCCTTCCACGCGCGCCCGGATCGAGTTCTCGGCTGGGACGGGGCCGGGTTTGCTCAAACGAAGCTTCTCGGGACGAATCCCCACGGTGATGGGTTGACCCGGCTGCCACCGAGAGGCGGGCTCGCCCCCGGATGCAGACGCCAGACGGAGAGAGCCCCAGCCCGATTGCACGCGCAGGCCCCGGGAATCACATCCGGTCACCTGGCCGGAGATCAGGTTGCACGAGCCGATGAACTGCGCGACGAACCGGGTGCGGGGGTGCTCGTAAATTTCCTCGGCGGTATCGACCTGCTCGATGCGGCCCGCGTTCATCACGGCGATCCGATCACTCATGACCAGCGCCTCGTCCTGGTCATGGGTCACGTGGATGAAGGTGATGCCCAGGCGGCGCTGCAACTGGTGCAATTCCACCTGCAATTGCTTGCGCAACTTCAGATCGAGGGCGCCCAGCGGCTCGTCCAGGAGCAATACCTGGGGCTCGTTCACCAGCGCTCGGGCCAACGCCACCCGCTGTTTCTGGCCGCCGGACAATTGACTCGGACGCCGGAGCGCCAACTCAGTGATCTGCGCCACGTCCATCACCCGCGCGACCCGTTCTTTAATCTGCGCGGACGGAACGCGCTTCATCCGCAGGCCGAAGGCGACGTTTTCGCCAACGCTCAGGTGCGGAAACAAGGCGTAGGATTGAAACACGGTATTGACCGGACGCAGGTGCGCGGGAACGTTCGCCATATCCTGGCCGCTGATGCTCAGGGTGCCTCCGTCGGGCAGATCCAAACCCGCGATCAGCCGCAAGAGGGTGGTTTTGCCGCAGCCGGATGGCCCCAACAGGGAGAAGAATTCCCCCTTCCGAATGGTCAGGGCAACGTCGTCCAGCGCCGTGATCGAACCGAAACGGCGCCTTAACCCGGCTAGTTCAATCGCGAACATTGCATCATCCTTGCCAACGCTGGCCCGACGAACGCACGGCGGCGGGCGCGGCGGCGGTGGCTGGCTTCAGCAGATCGTGCGTGGTTTTCTCGAAAATGTAGGGCTTGGCCACCTCGTAATCGATCTTCGCTTCGCGACAGAGGCGGATCAGGCACTGGTCCATGGTCTGCATCCCTTCCTGCGAGCACGTCTGCATGGTCTGGTAAATGGATTCCACCTTGCCGGAACGGATATTGCTGCGCACCGCCGGGTTGGCGATGAGGATCTCGCTGGCCAAACAGCGCCCGGACTTGTCTTTCCGGGGCAATAGCACCTGGGAAATGACTCCCACCAGCGTGCCGGCCAGTTGGGAGCGCACCTGGGGCTGCTGATCGGTCGGGAACACATCCACGATCCGGCTGACGGTCGAAGCCGCGCTGGAGGTGTGCAGCGTGCCAAAAACCAGGTGGCCGGTTTCCGCCGATGTCAGCGCAATGCCGATCGTTTCGTAATCGCGCATCTCACCGATCAGGATCACGTCCGGATCCTGCCGGAGCGCATATTTCAAAGCGTTCTTGAACGAGAGGGTGTCGTTTGCGCGCCCGACTTCGCGCTGCGTGATGTAGGCTTTTTTCGAGGTATGCACATACTCGATGGGATCTTCAATCGTCAGGACATGATCGGGCCGGTTGGTGTTGATGGCGTCGATCAGCGAAGCCAGGGTGGTCGATTTGCCGCTGCCGGTGGTGCCCGTTACCAGCACCAGGCCGCGCTTGACATTGGTGAATTCTTTGACCGAATCGGGCAGGCCAAGATCCGCCAGCGGCGGTATCCGATCCGCCAGGTAACGGATGGTAGCACCCACGGCTCCCCGGGCCCGATGCACGTTAAACCGGAACCGTCCCAGCCCCGGAACACCGTAGGAAAAATCCAGCTCGTTCCGCGTATCGGGATCCTGCTCGAACATCTGCTTCTGGAGCGCGGTGAGCACGCCGTAAACCAATTGCTCGTTATCGGCGGCTGACAGGATGCCCGCTTCCACGAAGGGAACCAGCTCTCCTTGAATCCGCAACCCCGGAGGTAGTCCGGCCATGAGGTGGAGATCCGAAGCCTTCCTTTCCACCATCGCCTGCAAAAGCTCGTTGAGTGTCATATACAAAAAGCGCTGGGATAGGATTAGCGGACCAGGGGGCAGGAATCCACCCGAAACCGGTAAATTTGGTTTCTTTCGCCCCCGACTGGTGCTACAAAAAAGGGGTATCCGGCGGGCGCGTGGCGGAATTGGCAGACGCGAAGGACTTAGGATCCTTTGGAGAAATCCTTGCAGGTTCGACCCCTGTCGTGCCCACCATGGCCGGAAGGATGAAACTCCCTGCGGGTTATCCTTATATGCGAACGACCCGGAGCGCGGAGGCCTTTGGTTCCACCCTTGAAATCTTGTGGCTGCTCGCCCATCTCATTTTAGCCTTTGGTTTTTGTTTCGGAGTTGCGCTCAAGGTGGTTCCAAGCGGCGCGGGCATACTGCCAGTTCTGGAGCGAATCAAAGGCCACCAACTGAAAGGCCAGGACAATCAGCCAAAACACACATTGAAACCTGCTTTTGGAGCATTTGTGCCTCAAGCGCCGTTGTGCCAGAAACGCACCCGGCCAGCCCCCGAGCAATTCCAACAGGTGCAGCCGCGCTTCAGGCAGCCGCCACTCCTTGACTCGCGCTCGCTCCTTGTCGAAAGCATACGCCCCGTAGGCCAGAACGTTTATCGCCAGGGCATAAGCGCCCGCCCAGCGCCAATCCACCGCCTGTCGCTGCAACGCAATCGCCGGCAACCCCAGCAAGGCGACCAGGACCAGCACGTTCGCCAGCGTGATCCGTCCGCCATCATTTACATGCACGGCATTCTTGGCACAGCTTCGCCCCTGGGCATCCCACCCCA
>JBBQYD010000612.1:0-3195 GCA_038209025.1 Verrucomicrobiota bacterium
TTCACACCCATGTCCTGCATGATCTGCAACTCACGCTGCATCGCGCGAGTGTTGAAGGCCATGCCGAGCGGCCCAAGGTCGGAATGCAGGCAAACCCCGTGCAATTGCACACGGCGGCCGTTGAGATGAAAACCGTCGTCGGCGGTGAATGCAAAGGTGCGGATGCCAAAAGGCGTTTCCGTCGCGTCCACCAGCTTGCCGGCGACAAACACCCGGGTAACCGCCGTGTAGAGACGCGGTGTTTCGATGTCCCAAAGCCGGGGTTTGTCCAGAGTGAGCGCCGCCACACTCTGTTGCGAACCATTGGCCGGGACGGCGAACCTCATTCGCAGATCTCCAGCCGCTTGGCCCTGCGGATCGAACAGGGTGGTTTCCACGGTCGGCTCCACGACCGCGGGGGTGTGGTTTTCCAGGGTGGTTTCCACGCGAACGACGGTCCTGGGGGCAATCCCACCGATCACGTCACTCTCCTGAGACGAGGTCACGAAAGTCCCCCACTGTGCGACATGCACCAAGTTGTTGACGACAAGTTGCACCTTGCGATAGATGCCCGCGCCTGGATACCACCGAGAACTGTGCTGGCGTGTGTCCACATGGACGGCCACCACGTTCGGCTGCCCTGCCTTTACGAAATCCGTCGCGTCCACGCGGAAGGACATATAGCCGTAGTCCCAGCCGCCAGCCCGTTGGCCGTTGATGTACACCGTCGGCATCGCCATCACGCCGTCAAAGTCGAGATACACCCGCTTGCCGGCATCGGCAGCGGGCAGGGTGAACGGCTTGCGATACCAGCCTTCGCCGCGCCAGGGGAGCTTGCCGGTGTGCGGATCGCCCTGCGGCTCGTAGGGGCCGCTGATGGCCCAATCATGTGGCAGGCGCACCGCCAGCCATGAGTTATCGTTAAAGTTTAGCCCCTCTGCGCCGGCTTGGGCCCCCTTGGCGAATTTCCAGCCGCGGTTGAAGTTCTCAACCCGACGTGGCGCGGGGGTGGATGCGAACGAAACAGTGATGGTAAAGGAAACCAGCAAGACCACCAGGCGTGAAATTCGATTGCTCATGCTACGGTGTGAGAAGTGTGCGAACCGTGAGCAGGTCGGTCAACAGTTAACAGCAATTGTCATTTAGGGGCCTTGCGGCAGCCTTGGTGGCAGGAGGGTTGGAAGGGGAACGGGAAGCCGCCTTAGCGTGCCAGCGAGAAAGGCAAAACCAGAAGCTGAGATTGTGCATGACAATTGTGCATGAGACACTTGACTTGACTTGCGCGCCATGGTTAAATGTCGCCCATGATGCATCTATGGATTCGTTTTGCCGTTGCGGTCGGGCTGATCTATCTGGCTGGGGGCAACATGTCTCTGAGCGCGGCGGTGCCCCCCATCACGGTGGTTTCGCCCCCGAATTATGCCAACGCGGTGGCTGGATACATGGATGACGCGCCGCTCGGGGCTGCCGAGCAGCATTTCCAACAGATTATCGCCCCCAGCCTGATACCAGGCATCCAGGTAGGCGCAACCATTACGGGCTTGGGATTCCGCGTGGTGACCGGCGATCCGAGCGTGCCCGCTCAAGTGGTGCCGAACTATCAAATCTGGCTTAGCCAATCAGCACTTAACCCCGCCAGCATGAGCCTGACCTTCTCCCAAAATCGCGGGGCGGACTTTACCTTGGTACGCACGGGTTCCTTGAACATCACCGAAAACATGTTTCCGGGAGGCATTGGCCTGAACGCGATGGGCATTATTCAATTCACCACTCCTTATGTTTATCAAGGCGGCAGCCTCCTGATCGAAGTGGCCTATGACAGCTTTCCGCTCGGTGGAGTTCGTGCCGATGCGGCTTATCCGTTTGACACCAGTGTTGCCCGAACTGGCTTTGGTGATGGCTACAGCGCCACCGTGGCCGATGGGTTGTTTGGCGAGGCGCTGGTGATGGGTTTCCAGGTGGTGCCGGTGCCGGAACCGTCTTTTGTGCTGCCATTGGCGGGCGGGTTGCTGTTGCTGGCTTTCTACGCGCGGAACCGGCGTTAAGCTGAGCTTGATTCCTCGGTAACTTGGGTGGTTTCTGAGCGGAAAAGACGATTCAGGTTTCTTGGAAGTCCCAGGTCTGGTAGGCCGAAACCACTGCTTCACCCCTTCGCCACGCCTGCCGATCATGTCCAGCCTTCAGTGAAAGCTGTTCAAGAAACCGCACCTTGTCCGGGATTGTTTTCCACACTTTGGGCAGGAACGTGGACGTGCGATCCCCCAGGGTGAGTAACAGCCCATCCACACCCAAGCGAATCTGGTCGAGCAATTCCTCAGGGCTGGCGTAAATGAGTGGTTTGGCTTCGCCAAGCACACTCATTTCGATGGTGATCTCAGCCAGTTCCCCGCCATGCACCGCCGGGAATCGGGGGTCGCGCAACGCAGCGCCGGCAGTTGCCTCGATGACCGCCCGCCACAATGGTTGGGTTGGTTTAATCCGGCCGATGCAACCGCGCAGGCCGCCGTGCCGGGTGAGAGTCACAAAACACGCTCCCGGAGCAAGGACGATCGGCGGCATGTCCGCTTCCATAGGTTCAGGAGCTGGCCGCCCTGCCACACAATCCAGGAGGGTGCGGCGGGCCAGCCCGAGCAGAAACTGCTTGGCCTCTTCCGCAAGGCGATCCCCGGCAGTCTGATCCGCTTCCCTGGGCGATTCCTGTGCCATTTGCAGTACCAATCGCATTTTCCGGCCGGAGCAACAAGGCCGAATCAAGCGTTTCTCATCCCGCCCCAATCGGCATTCACCCGGGCCGCAAGTCACATTTAGTGTTGGCTGGCGCACCCTTTGGCTTGCACCTGGCACCGGAATCTTTTAAACAGATATCCGCATCGGCGCTTGGGAAATTCGGCCGCGATTCGCGCGGCCAGGTCAACACCGGTGCGAAATTGTAAATTGCCACTGATTATTTTATATGCCAGCTGTTGAAAAGCCACCCATCCCGACATTGCAGACCCTTCCGGGAGATGATGTCCGCCAAATCATGTGGCGCTTTGCCGAGCGTTACGACCTGGCAATGCTGGTCCAATCTTCCCGCACGGTGGCCCGGGGGCCGGTGGCCCGGTTGGTGGCTGAAGGCGCCCGCAACTCGCACGAATGGACCCCGGAGAAGGCCAGTTTGCTGCAGGCATACGACGAGAGCGGCATCACCGCCGCCTTCCTTGAACCCCAGTATGG
>JBBQYD010000613.1:0-3144 GCA_038209025.1 Verrucomicrobiota bacterium
AACCGCCTCGAACGGCTGCGTTTCAAACCCATTGCTGCCGACCTCCATCGCATCGACCAGGTTCGCTCGACCGAGGCTCTCTTTCGCCTGCTCGCCCGGTTCCATGGCAAGGGCATAGACGGAGTCTTTCGCGCAAGTGTAGCTCCAGACCCTCGGCAACCTTCTGTATATGCCTTCTCATTCGAGCAGGGGGGCCTGTCTCTGCCCGACCGCGATTACTATCTTGAGGAATCTTTTGCCCCGAAGCGCCAAGCCTGCCGTGAGCATGTTGCCAGGATGTTCACTTTGATCGGCGAAAAGCCTGGCCAGGCCACTGCCCACGCGAACATTGTGCTGGAGCTTGAAACGGATTTGGCTCAGGCGAGTGTGACACCTCGGGAAACCCACGACGTAAGAACAAACTATAACCGGTTCACCCCGGCCGAACTGCTGAAAAAGAACCGCTCGATCGCCTGGCCGGCTTACCTTTCAGAGCGCGGTCTGGCGCAAGTTTCCTATGTCATTGTCGGCCAGCCGGAGTTTTTTATGGTGGTAAACAGGCTGGTCCGTGAACGACCGCTGTCGGACTGGCGAGTGTATTTGCGTTGGCACGTGTTGCGAGCAAGCGCGCGTTATCTTTGCCGCGCAGCCGAACTGGAAACCTTCAATTTTTACGGCAAAATCGTTCACGGCCTATCGGAGGAGCCACCGCGGTGGGACCATACGGTCTGGATATTGGATGACATTATAGGTCAATCCCTCGGACAACTTTATGTCCGAGAATACTTCCCCCCGGAGGCCAAGGTGCGGATAAACGATCTGATGGAAAACCTCAAAACCGCTTTCACCGAGCGCGTGCGGAAGGTGGACTGGATGACCGAGGCTACCCGCGCCAAGGCTCTGGCTAAATTCGAGCGCTTCACGCAAAAGATCGGCTTTCCAGACAAGCCTCTCGACTACTCTCCCGTCAAAATCAGGCGCACCGATTACCTTGGCAACTTCCAGCGCACGTGGGCGTTTAAGGAACGTCGCGCGATTGCATGCGTGGGCAAGACGGTTGACCGTGCCGAGTGGCCCGTAACGCCTCTAACGGTTAATGCACTCTTCAACGCGATGCAGAATGAGATCATTCTTCCGGCCGGTATATTACAGCCGCCTTTCTTCGATCTCGCACAGGATGATGCCGTCAATTACGGTGCCCTCGGCGCGATGATCGGCCACGAATTGACACATGCCTACGGTGCCCAGGGAAGCAGATTCGACTCCGAAGGCAATTGGCGCAACTGGTGGACGGAGCAGGATTGGAAACAATTCGAGGCTTGCGCCCAAAAAGTGATTGAGGAATACAATGCCTTCGAAGTGGTGCCCGGCCTTCATGTCAATGGAGAGACGACCGCGGAGGAAAACCTCGCCGACCTGGGCGGCGCGAGGCTGGCCTACGACGCTCTAGAACGAGCCTTGGCACGCGATAGCTCCAAACGAAAAAGCATTGATGGTTTCACGCCCGAGCAACGTTTCTTCATTTCCTTTGCACAACACTGGCGCACTGAACAGTGGCGAGCGGATATCCCGGAGGCAGAGGTTCGCCGTCGGCTGGCAGATGATCATTATGCGCCTGCTCGGTTTCGCGCGGCAGGTCCGCTTATGAATATTCAAGAGTTCTTCGACGCGTTTGGCATCAAACCTGGCGACCCGATGTGGCGTGCTCCCGAACTACGCGCCCATGTATGGTGAAGGGGCCGTGCGCTCCAGCTCTTCGCTGTCATGACGGCCGTTGCATCTGAAGCCCTGGCCGGGCACAGGCGGGGACAATCTCACCTGCCCGGAGGGACGGCGGGAGGGACGCGCCTGACAAGCTTGTCTGCCCAGGTGATGAAGTGCTTCATGTTCGAGCGGTCTTCATGGCCGCCATCGTGCTGGCGCCAGGCCAGTTCTCCGTCGAGCAGCCCGGTGTTCACCGGAGGCATTTTAGCGGTTCGGTAATCTTCCTGCGCGCCAATGCCGCGCACTCCGAGCAGCCGGAACACCGGTCCAGCGGCCACGGTGGCCATGTAGCTGCCCGGCTGGTCCAGCCAATTGGCATCCCCACGTTCGGGCACACCGTAGCTGATGAACGTGAACCGCGGAGCGCACAAAGCGATCAACATGTGGGCATCCACCGGCAGGTCGCCTGCGTTCTTGCTGCCGAAAGCGGCTTCCGCGGCACCATACTTGAGGAAATTGCCGGCCATCCAATGGTATTCCCCGGAACCGGTCAAGTTCTCGACCGCCTCGCCGAAGTTCCGGCGGTGAAGCTTGGCACCGCCTTCACCAGAGGACCCGACCAGGGCCATGGCAAAACGTGATTCGAAGGCCATGGTGACCAACGCGGCCTTGCCGAAGCGTGACACGCCTTCGATCCCGACCTTTTTGGCGTCCACGGCGGGATCGGTTTCGAGGTAATCCAGCCCGCGGGCCGCTCCCCAGGCCCACGCGCGCAGCGCACCCCAATCGTCGGGCTTGCGAGCTTGGCCGTTGTTGACCAGGCCGATGATGCCCTTGGTCAGTCCGGCGCCATTGTCCGCCTGGATGCTTCCCGGGTTAATAATCGCGTACCCCCAGCCGGCGGCCAGAAGTTGCTCGGTGGAAGGTGGGTCCTTGAAAGGACCACCAAACTCCGGAAAGCGGTTGGTAGGTGTCGGCGAGCCCTCCGGTCGTGGCATGCCGTCTCCCCCAAAACCACCAAACATCATGAGGACCGGCACCGGGTCTTTGGCTTTGGCCGGAGTCACTACCGTCATGCGAATATCAACGGTGATCGCCGGGCAGGCCGAGTTGTCCACGTGCCCGGCCAGTTGTTTGCCGTTTGCGGGCAGGTTCCCGACCAAGCCATCCGTTATGTTCGAAACCACGGCCCAGGTCACCCGGGGCACCTTCTTTGGCACACGCCCAATCACTTCCCGTTCGAAATCCTCAACGACTTCCGGGCGGCGCTGTTTCCACCACATCGCGGGGGTCGTGACCTTCTGCCCATTCTTGAGCGTGAGAACATCCGGCAGATCAGGGAAAGGATTTGCCTTCGCCGGGTCGTAATTGGCCGAATTCGTGGCTCCGGGTCGTCCGCTTGGTCCTGGACGCAGCCGGGTTACGCCCAACTGCTCCATCATATTCTTGTGATCCTGCTGA
>JBBQYD010000614.1:0-3121 GCA_038209025.1 Verrucomicrobiota bacterium
CAAACGTGCTCGGTTACGCATGTCTCAAGCCTTTCGCCGTCCCCGCAACTTGTCCGCCACCGCCAGTGTCTCGCGCATCATGCCTTAGGACTTCGACCGCTTGACGCCGTGATGCTGCATCGCACCGGTCAAACACGGGAAATCCTCCTTGCCCGCCGCACGGAAGGTGACATCCTCACCCGGGGACTCACCCGCGCCAAATGAATGTTGAAAATCATGAGCATCCGCCCCGGGCCCGCAACCAAAGGCCAAACCACCGATGATTACCCCACCCGCTCCCGCGCCTGAAACCACGGCCATGCCTCTCGGCGTCCCTTTCAGAGCCCCCGTTGAGCCTTCCTTTGGGGGCATGACCGCAAGGCTTAAACTCCTGGCGGCCTTGCTTGCCATGGCGGTGGCTCCGCCGAGCCCGCTTTACTGCGCTGACGCCCAACCCCCCGCGGCCAAACCCAACATAGTTTATGTGCTGGCCGATCAATGGCGGGCGTCGGCGACTGGTTATGCCGGTGATCCTAATGTCAAAACGCCCAATCTCGACCGTTTGGCGAAGGAAAGTCTGAACTTTCGCAACGCGGTCTCGGTTGCGCCCGTCTGCACCCCCTACCGGGCGGCTTTGATGACGGGCCGTTACCCGACCTCCACCGGCATGTTCCTGAATGATGCCCACCTGCCGGACAGCGAACTCTGCATGGCCGAAGTGCTGGGCGCCGCCGGGTACGCCACCGCGTATATCGGCAAGTGGCACCTGGACGGGCAGGGGCGAACGTCCTACATCCCCCCGGAACGGCGGCAGGGCTGGGATTACTGGAAAGCGGCCGAGTGCGACCACACCTACAACCACTCGCATTATTATACGGGGAACTCGGACGTGAAGCGGTTCTGGGAAGGCTATGACGCTTTTGCGCAAACCAAAGATGCCGCGTCATACCTCCGAGCGCACGCGGGCGGCAAGCAACCCTTCATTCTTTTCGTTGCCTATGGCACGCCGCATTTCCCCCACGCCAGCGCGCCGGAAGATCTCAAAGCGCTCTACCCGCCGAAACAAATCCGGCTGCCCCCGAACCTCGCCCCTGAAATGCGGGAAAAGGCCCGGAGCGAAGCTCAAGGCTATTATGCCCATTGCACCGCCCTCGACCGGTGTGTGGGAGACCTGGTGAAAACCATGGCTGAAACAGGGATTGAGACCAACACCATTCTCGTCTTTACCTCCGACCATGGGGAAATGATGGGCTCGCATGGCGTAGCCCCCTACACCAAACAATTGCCCTGGGATGAAGCGGCGCATGTGCCCTTCCTGCTGCGCTATCCGGTCGTTCACGGACGCCACGGCCGCGATGTCGGAACGCCATTGACCACGCCCGATATCCTGCCGACCCTGCTCGGCCTCACCGGCGTTGAGATCCCTCGAACCATGGAAGGCGAAGACCTCTCCGCGCGGCTCCGCGCCGGGCGTTTCGCGGATGACCGCGCCGCGCTCTATATGGGCGTGGCGCCCTTTGTGGCTCGTGCGCTCGCCCGCCCCTACCGCGCCATCCGCACGATCCGCTACACCTATGTCCGCAGCCTCGAAGGGCCCTGGATGTTGTTCGATGACGGGCAGGATCCCTATCAGATGAACAACCTGGCTGGCAAACCGGAACACGCGGCGGTCGCCAATGATCTGGAACAGCGTCTGCAGGCTCAGCTTAAACGTATTGGCGACGCCTTCCACCCGGCAGAGTGGTATATAAAGGAATGGGGTTATCAAATCGCCCCTCACGGCAGCGTTCCCTATGGTGATAACCCGCAGGCCAAACCCCAGACCCCAGGACGCCGTTCGTTGAACCAATAGACTGTCACCGCTCCTGGCTCTGCCGCGGATCACTGGGGAGCTTTGGTTGCGGCGGCGCTGTAACCCCCGATCGGGCGGGCACCCGTAGCGCAGCCATCCCGGCGGCGAGTTCAGGCGCCGTCCACTTCCCCACCCCTCCTGCTCGTTACGTCCCGTTCGACGACGCCCAAGGGATGCCAAACTTTGGGCGTGGGGGAACAAGAGGTGCCAGCGCTCGTTGCGCTCTAAGGTAGCCAGGGCCAAGAGCGCTTCATCTCCTTCCCAAGTCCAGTACTACCCGCAGCACTTGCAGCGGGTTTGATACTGACGCGCCGTGGTTTCGGTTAAGATTGGAAGCATGGGCGTTTGATCCAATACAGCTTTGATTCGTGGATCATTCGCATCAGTAATCCAGCCATCTGAGTCCGAAAGATAATGGATATCGCCCCGCCAAGCTTCAGCTCCTTTCCAACGAAATCTCGTATCCAGTATTGTAATTGGTCCCTGAAGTGAGGGCTTGATCTCAACGGCAGGCGCATTCTGCACAACATTTGTAATTTCACACTCCGCTCGCAAGGATATGTCGGAGCTATCAACCGCGATCAAATCAGCATGGAACTTGGCAGGGAAAATCTGGCCGCTAAACGTGCTGGCTTCCTCTAGGACGTATTTAGAGCGCAACAAGGCATCGCCTTCCAAAGCCTTGCACCTGGCGAAAAGATTCTTGAGATCATCGAAAGAACGCTGATGCGTTGGCTCGTTTATTTCACGGTACTTGGTTGAACTGTTCTCAAGCAACTCCGGCGCGAAAAAGAAAGACCCTTCCTGTATTATTCCTGGTCGTGAATTGGGGACCAATTTGTAAGCGAGTTGGCAAGTCCAGGCTATTGGGTTGCCGCGCGGGTCTCCCACCAAAAGGTTAGGAAACCGGGCACGGTTCGTTGAACCGTCCAAGTGATTTCCCCCAAAGAAAGCAAACCAAAGCATTCCCACCGCTCCCCCGTAATCGATTGGGCATGGGCCATGCGAAATCCGTCCAGCACCTTTGTCTTCAGTCACCGGCATCACTTTAGGTCTCGCTCCCAGCCTCGTTTCGATAACTTGGGGACTATAAACAACATCGTAAATGTTAGTGCCGTCATAGGCCAGGTGCTGGGTCGATTCGATGGGTAGTCGAGGATCTGAAAGCTTTGTATGCAACTCGATCTTCCACCGCCCCTCTTTATCGGCAAGCAATTTGAACTCCCACTGCTGCCTGAAGTCAACCGCCGCCCCCCGGCCGTCTCGGATGGAGGTGTATTTCAACACTCC
>JBBQYD010000615.1:0-3118 GCA_038209025.1 Verrucomicrobiota bacterium
TGGCGTTTTGAATTCACTCGCCCATTTCTCAAATGCTGCCGGGTCAAACGGACCGAAGCGCACCGCCGGGCGGGCGGAACTGCCGCTGAAAACAAACAGCCCTGCCTCCACCTTTCGCGACGGATTGCTGTTGGTGGCAAAGGCGGCAACCTGGCGGGTGACCGCCTGGAGCGCGCGGTTGGCGATTATATACTTTGGGGTGGGTTTGCCCGATTCATCCGGCACTCTTTCCGACATGCTTCCCGACGTGTCGTAAATGATCGCGACGGCTACTCCGTCCGCCTCGGCAGCAGATATGCCACCGCCTCCCAGGCCCAAAAAAACGAGGGCGGCCAGCACCGCGAGGCAGCATGAAAGTCTCTTCATCTTCCACTCCGTTCGGTTATTTAATCCTGTTGTGCTTTCCACGCGTATCGTCGGGTATCGGTTCATGACTGTCAAAGACTATTCCACGACCTTCGTCACCGCACTTATAAAAGGCCCGGCGTTTTGTAATCTCCCCAACCAGCCGGAACAACCGCCCAATCGGAAGGCGCATTGAGTTCTTTTCAGGCAGGAATTTTCGTCGAAACCGCCGGCGGGGAATGGTGAACCCAGGGTCTAGTCAGCCGGGGTCTCCGCCCGGATGATTTGGTCATCATTGCTGGCCATGATTCTCTGACCGGGTTGCACCACCAGCGCCTCGTCAGGCTTCCACTCGGCGTTGAGGATCCGCTGAAGCAGTTGCAGATCGCCCTCTATTTCCTCGAATTCCCAGCCTTTTTCGCCGCAGATTTGGCGCACGTGTTCGTGCAGGCGCAGGTGTTTGACGAATTCAAAACTGATGAGCAGTCCGTGGGAGTAGGTGGTGCTCCAGCGACTCATCTCATCAAGCAGGTATCTGGCCTGGTCTTCGCCGAATCTCCTTACCCATTCCTGATACATCGGCTGGAGGGTGCCGGAAGCGGAGGCGGGCACCGAAGCGCCACCCCAAACGGCCCCCTGCTGGCCACGCCGCTTCGCGCACTCCAGCCAGCCGGAGGTGTAATAATAGGTTCCCGGCCTGGAGTCGAACATCTGCTGGTAACGAGTCCGCGAGCCCAGGAAGAAAGTGATGCAATCGTGCGCCCGGGGCACCACCAGTTGGGTTTGCCCGGCGCGCAAGCCGGCCAATATGTTGCTGCACAAACCGTAGCCGAGGATGATGGCGTCATACTTGCCGGCGGGGATGGCATCGATGCGCTTTTGCAGCTCCGCGCGGCCGGTGCCGGGGATGTCGTGGTAGCCCTGGGTGAGAAACTCCAGATCCAGCAGGTGCGGTGATTTTGCCGCCAGGTGGCAGATTTCCCGGAACGCGATCTCGCACGCAATGACCTTTAAGAACATCCGGTGATTCGTTGAGGTTGCTTCAATTCCCGGGGGCCGCCCAATTAATCGCCTGCCGGACAAGCTGCCGGAAGTTTGGGTTCTCGTACGCCAGGTGATCGTGGCCACCCTGGAGATAAACCACGCGGGCTTGCTCGTAAGTCTTCGTCCAGCCCACCACGGGGCTGCTGGCCGGGTGATCGGCGGTCAGCAGGACATGCGCGTCGGGCGAAATGTCGAACAGCTTGTAGGTCTCGTCATGCAGGACGAAATCCTTGAGCCCGGCGGTGATGGGATGCTGCGCATCCTTGATTTTCACGGGCAGATCGAGGTCATGCTGGTAGGCGGACCGGGCCTTCTTGACGCCGTCCACTTCCGTCTCCTGCAAGTAATAACGCGCGCCGATGATTTTGGCATATTCCGGCCAGTCCTGATAATTGGCGATGGCGTGGTGCAGCACGACGAGCCCTTTGCCTTCCTTGAGCCGGGCCACGAAATCGGCTTTGGCCTGGTCGGAAATGGGCTGGTACAAGTCATACAGCAGGAGGACGTCCCAATCTTTGGCGGCGCCAGCGCCGAGCAGCGCATGGGCATCAGGATGCTCAACCGCTTTGAAGGTGATGTCCGGGTTCGCCTTGAACATCTCGAAGAACTGCGGTTTCTCGAACGCATGCCCGCCCGTGACGATCAAGACCTTGATGGTTTTTGACGCCCCTTGGGCAATGGCTTGTGATCCGGTCCAAACCCAGGCCAGAAACGCCAGAAGGAGAACAGAAACGCGTGCGAATTTCATGCCGCTCTTTATACCAATGATAAGCTTCCACGCAAAGAGCTTAGTTTGACGCCCCGCAGGGCTTTCGCCGCAAGAGTTGAGCTTATGCCAAGTAGTAACCTTCAGGTAAACAAAGCATTGGAGCAAAAAAACAAGCAATATATATTGACGTTGAACGAAATTCTGAATAAATCAACGTCATGGCGAGCCACTACGTCAAAAGAAATGGCGAAAATCGCGCTCATAACGCCAGCCGGAAACCCGGCTGCGAAGGCGCTGAATTTTCCGACGCAGCCTGGGTAGAGATTGGGCGCTCGCTGCGACCAGGCCCCTGCCGGTGTGGGTGATTGGGGAACTGCGAACCTACGAACCCTACTTCAACTTCTATCATGTGAACTATTACCCCAAATTCACTGAGGTAGGGCAGCCCCAATTATTACCCAAGTCGTACGGGGCGTTCTCACCTTATCCGAATGCAACCCAGTGGGTGGATGAAGCGCTTGCAAGAATTCTTCCCGCTGGCCCATTCTGGGCCTATGGTGCTGCTGGCGATGACCACCTTACCTTCCGCTTGCGCAATCCTTACATTTTCGAGACGACTGGCGGATATGAGGAGGGAGGCCTCGGAAACTGCCTCGTAAAGTGCAAATGGGCAGAAACCATTGAGTCTCCCGATCCTGCCGGAAAGGATTTCGTTTTCAAAGAATGGAATTTCAACTTTCGGGACTTTATCGAGAGCTATAAGTGGTGCCTCCAGGTGTGGCATCGGAACAATGTCGAGAACCCCTTTCGAGAAGCAGAAAATCAACCACTTTGCCCTGCACTCTCTGGTTGCGGGCCAGTGCGGTTCACTCCTGTCGAGGAAGGCTATCTCAACGGCAACTTCATAGGGCACGGGAGTCAGTGGATTTCGAGCATGCAATGCCGCCCCCTGCATTATGCATACGAATGCTGCCGCCCTGCTTTGTTCGTTCAGCCCAGCCCGCCCCCCGGCACTTGCCC
>JBBQYD010000616.1:0-3115 GCA_038209025.1 Verrucomicrobiota bacterium
GATGGCGACCAAGGGCATCCAAACAATCCAACTCGCCCACCACAACCAGTTGCCCGCGATTCCAAATACCAGAACGAGCATTACAAAAGCGCCGGTGCCAGAGCTGTAGGTGGCGGTGTTGGACAGCCCAATGGCCCACCAGGGCACGTCACGTCCACCGGCAAAATAGCCGGCCGTGCCCTTCTTGGAAGAGCGACGCGAAAAAGTCATACCGACCGCAAACACGAGAGTGCAGCAGGCGGCGACCACCAGCCAATCGAGGAAAGTCATTTGGTTTGAGGGTTTGAGTTGAGGGTCATTAAATGAGTTGTGACTGCGCGGGAATGGTGATGATCTATTTGAAAGTGAGCGTCACGTCGAGGGCTTTCGAGGGCTTCGTTAGCCGGATGGTTTCGCCGGAAAACGTTAATGCCGCAGGCCTTTTGCCCTGGATCCGCACAATCTTGAGATGGTCCGGGTGTCGCAGTTGGACCATGATTTCCGCGGGTGCCGATCGCGTCGGCGGGTCGATCCGGAGTCGCATTGTGCCATCCTTGTTAGCCTCAATGCTGTAGCTGACGGGCCCGAACGTGGTGGGCGCGCCGTTAACTGCCACCCGTTTTCCGGGGCTCAGCCACGGCCTGGGGACGGCTTGTGCCAGCCAGAGTTTTCCCCCGTCTTCCCGCACCAGCATATTGCGCAGCAATCGTAGTTGCTGGGTATTGGAGTAGGTGTGGGGCAGGGTCCAATAGTTTTCTCCCGTCTGGATGTGCGTGCATTCGACCGCCGCATAGGTGTCGTGCGACATGCCGTAAGCCATGGACCCGTAAAGGCCGAGAATGGCCTTCTTGACTTCATTCCGCTGCAGGCAGTTGATCCAGTAGCCGTAGGCATACGCGTGGTCGGCCATGTTATGGAACCGGGAGATGCCGGCCACCAGTCCGCCGCGTTTTTCCAAAGCGTTGACCAATAGCATTGCCTTTTGATCATTCCAGGCCGGGAGGCCGGCTTCCAACATGCACGGCACGATGATTCCGTAATAGCCATTCGCGCTTCCGTTGGCCTCCTTCCAAAGTTCCAGCGTGTCGGGAATCGCTGGCAGGATGTTCATGCCCCGGTCGGTGAACACCGCTGTCTTCATGGAGGCCAGTATGTCATTGCGGTACGCGTCGCTCTCCTTTTTCAGGCGTTGCGAGTCTTCGCGCATGCCGATCTCTGCGAGCACCGCAGCCGCGGCGGCCAGGCCTTTTTGCAGGTAGCTGTTCGAGAAATAGTCGGCGGCCGGATGCAGGAGATCGGCGTAAGGACGGTAGCGAATCAGCCCCCTGGTGATTTCCGGCTCGTCCGATTTTTCCCGGACCAGCCGGCGTTGTTCCAGAATCCAGCCGCACATCTGGAGCATCCTGGGCGCCACCCGGCGCAGCCAGGCGGCATCGCGCGTGATCCAGTAATGTTCGCTCATCGCCCACAGCGCGGCCCCGGTGTCCGTGCTGCCAAAATTTACCGCCAGCAGGCCGTTTGTTTGCACGAAGGTCAGCAGTGAGTCCAGGTATTTTGCCGACACATCATGGTAACCGAGCAGGTCCAGTTTGTTGCAGTAGAGCGCCGCGCTGTACCCATAAACCCTGCCATAAAAGCCTGAACCGTCGCACACGTGATAGACTTCGCCTCGTTTCGAAACATCCAGAAAATTGTAGGCGATCCATGCCTGGTAGGCGTTTTGGACCCGCGCTTCCGGGATTTCAAAGCGGCTGCCTGTGGCCACGAGTTGGTCCCAATAATTGGTGGTCAGCCGAAGCTTGCTCTGGAAATCCTCCGCGGTCACTTGCTCGAGGGGTTGTTTGAACTCGGGCGAAACTTTCCCAATGATGGACGGGTTGCCACGCGCTGTGGCCGTGGGAAATTCCAGCTTATTGCACGGCAAACGCACGGTGACGGCCTGGTTGCCGCCCGCCGGCACCTCGAAACGCCATTTCAAAGGCGAGTTTCCCGGGGCAGGCTCAGTCTGAAGGCAGAGTTCAATGCTGCGCGCGGTGCTGCCGGTGTTGACCGCTTGAAATCGAACATAAGCATAGAGAGTGTCATCCGGCGAGAAGTTCTCGCTGTAACCGAAAGCCGTCTGCTCGAATTCAAGGCCGGCTTGCCGATCCCGGGCAATCACGATGGGCATCCAACCATTGAGCAAGCGCTTGGCGCAGGCGTTTCCGCCCGAACCGAATCGATAGCCGTCAACCTGGAAAAACGCGACCGGCTTCTGATAGTTGGCGATGTCGGGACCGAACTGCAGCGAGCCATCAGCGGCGACCCCAACCGCGAATGCGTTGTCCTTTACCCCGATTGCTTCCCGAGGCCACTTCATCGCCGGGAAATGCCCGCTCACAGACGCAAAAGACGGATCCGCGCTGGATGCCAGTTCCTGCTCGCCAACAACATCAAGTTCGTCACGCGCCATCAACTCCCGTTCCGCGGCGGAGGTCTTCATGGCCGCAGGCGCAAGGGCTCTGACCTCTACTTGCCGGACGAGGCAGGTGCCGGTTGGTTGCTCTGTGGGAGGCCGGATCCATGGATTTGCCGGGGGAAAGAGCTTCACGCCAGTTTCCTGGCCCACGACGAGCAACTGCGGGCTTCCGGCGTATCGGGCCGAGCGGCGCGACACGCGGGAGCACTTGAAATTCACGCCATCTTCACTCTGCAGATACCGGATGCAATCCTCGCCCAGTTCAATGGCGAGCGTACACCATCCGCTTGTTCCGAACGCGCCCAAGTCGTAATCGTGCGGGTAGGTCCCCAGGGCCTCGCGGACTTCGAGCCGACCCTCTTTGCTCTGGCCCACCTGGGTGTAGTTGGATTCGTCCCAGACTAACCGCAGGGACACCGGGGCGGCGGGGTTCCCATAGTTCACCGCAAAAGACGCTCGGAAGCCAGGCAGGCCGAGCGTTCGCTGGATGTGGGCGCGCGAACCCGGTTTCGTTCGAAATTCGAGGACGCCGTCTTTGCTCTCAAGGGCGTTTCCCTCCGCCACGTGCATGATCCATCCGGAACTTAGCGCCGTGGAGGTGAACCCCTCGGAAAACGGCAGAGTGAGCGGGGTCTGCGGCGCTTCGGCGGCGGCTGCGCCGATGAGCAGGCAAGGCAA
>JBBQYD010000617.1:0-3104 GCA_038209025.1 Verrucomicrobiota bacterium
CCTACATTCATCTGAACCCCGCCCGGGCCAAATTCATTCGGGTGGGGCAAGACAAGTTGTGGCAATACCCCTGGAGCAGCTATCCCGCCTATGTGCGGAGAACCCGAACCCGTTCAGAATGGCTGGTCACGGAGCGGGTGCTGGGCAGCCTGAGGCTGGCGCCGCAGGCGTGGAAAGGATATGAGGCTTGCCTGGAATCGCGGGTGCTGGAACTTGGGATTCGAGCGGGGCGCAAGGAATTGGAGGCGGACTGGCGGCCCTTGCGGCGGGGTTGGTATCTCGGGAGCGAGCAGTTCCGAGATCGCTTGCTCGATCGCGCCCAGGCCGCCCTGAAAGGCAAGCGCCGCCCAGCGCTGAGCGGGGCCGACCGCCGGTCCCACGATCAGGCTCAGGCGGGGAAGATGTTGCAAGCCGGCCTGAAGCTGTTGAAACTGCGCCCGGGGGATTTGGCGGCATCGCCCAAGGGGCGGTTGGAGAAGCAGGTGCTGGCCTGGTGGCTGTATGGGAACACGACCGTGCAGCGGCGTTGGCTGGCGGAGCGGTTGGAGATGGGCTACGAAACCCGGATCAGCCAGGCAGTGAGTTATGTGGAGAGCAGTCGCTCACCCGAGGTGTTGCGGCTGAAAAAGACGCTGTTGCGATACGGAAAATGAAACCTAAACAGTTTTCAATTGTCAATTGTCGGACCGCCCCTTGCAACGGAGCAACCTCCACAAGTGGAAGAACCGCCAACCCCAGGAGGATTCACCACCAGCAGTCGGCATCTAATCACCAATGATTCATGACTCGCCTACTTTTCTATGGGCTGACCCCTCGGACTCTCACACTTTTTCTTGAGAGAGCATTTTCAGGGCGGTAGGGACGCGGGCAGCACTGGACGCGTAGGAGAACCCGAGACGCCCGACAGCCCGAAGGAGTCAATTAACTGACTTTGCCTTTGTCCGGAGCGAAGTGGCAGGGCGCATTCCAATAATTGCAGTAGGCGTGCCAGCCTGCGGGGTTAAGGGGAGGCTGGCGCGACTACTGCATCGTAAACGCGCCCGAACGCAGCGGCTCTGGGGGCGTTGGTGGTTCTGCTGGCGTTAGTGGTGGTGTTCGGGGCTGGGCGCTTTGTGCGCCTCTTGGGCCGGGGCTGCCTCCGGACCTTCCTCGTGCTGGTGGCCGGCGCCTTGCGCTGCCTGGTGTAGGCCCTGCACGTAATGGACGTATTCCACGTAGGCCGCTACGAATTCGCGCCCGGCTTCGACGTTGTGCTTGGCGTGGGCCTTCTTCTCCAGGGCCTCAGCAAATCGCTTGCGGATCCCGGTGGCGGTTTCGTCGGCGACCTGCTTGACGAGTTTGTCCACTGAGCCGGTTTCCAGGGCTTTGTCGGCTTCCTCAATCGGCGGCTCGATCGGCGTGCCAGCCGGTTTGAGACCGGTGAATGGCGCACCTTCGCCGGCGCGATGCACGCGCACCAAGGTCTCGAAGAAGAATTGGTCGGCGAGTTCGCGCGCCTCTGCGCCTTTGGCTCGCACTGCGAGGGTTTTGACGAAGGCTGCCTTGATCTGCGCTTCGTCTTCCTTCTTTATCCACATGAGAACGGGTGTGACGTCCTTCTTTTCCAGCGCGACTTTGGCCGCCTGGACAACGGGGCCGTCCATGGTGTCGCAGTGAGCAAATGCGCTGGGTGAAAGCAGGAGCGCTGCGGCCAGTGTCGTTCCGGCGAGCGCGGCCCGAAGGATGGTTCGATTCGTTCTCATGGTAGAATATACGCGCGGGTTGGGCTGCCGGGATTGACGAAGGTCAAGGTATAGTGCGATGGCTGAAGGGCTGACTAACGCTGCCAGCCGCTGAGAACGAGCCACCGCCAGACCAACGGCTGCCACCACGGGAGAGACGGACGGAACTCAGGAGGACAGCCGCACGCACGCCAGAACTGCACCGGCAAGCTAACGCGATGGAAATAGAATGCAGCGACCCGACACTGACACCGCTGCCAACGAACGCCGACCAGCACCTGCCAACGCCTAGCGGTAGGGCCGCGGGCAGCGCTGGACGCGTAGGAGAACCCACGACTCCCGACAGCCCGAAGGAGTCCATTATCTGATTTTGTCTTTGTCCGGAGCGAAGTGGCAGGGCGCATTCCAATGGTTGCAGCAGGCGTGCCAGCCTGTGGGGTCAAGGGGAGGCTGGCGCAACTGCTGCATCGTAAACGCGCCCGAACGTAGCGGCTCTGGGGACGTTCGTGGTCCTGCTGGCGTTGGTTTCGCGGCGTGCGTTCGTGGTCGCGAAGCGGTGGCGCGGCAACTCCGGCACAGCCTGCTTGCCTACGCCGCAGGCCAAAAGTTGCAGTCCAAAGTTCTTCTTGCGGAGCCTGGCTTGCGCTCTCTCTCCTGAGACTCGCGGCCCCGCGGTCGAATTTGGGCTACGGCTGCGTTGCCCAATCGTTGAAGAGATCCTTGATGACCTCGTATTTTTTCGCCGATTTCTGTTTGTCCTGGTGACAATAGATCATCACACCATCCGCCACACGGCGTCCGCGGATCATCACGTCGCGGACGTATTCCGGCTGGGATGCCCCCAGCGAAGCGTGACTGCTGGCATAGATGTCCAGGATTACGGGCAGGTCTTTGCGCCCCATGATGGCGCGAATTTCTCCAACTTCACCCTCCACCAGCGTCGCGTCGGTCAGGTTGGCTTTCACGGATTCGGCCCGGTAGGGAAAGAGAATGCCATCAAGCAGGTGGCGGTATCCTTTCGCGAAGGCAGGCGTGATTTGTTTGGAGTAACAGCAGGGCACAAACGCCAACTGGTCATTGTGCTGGCGGGAGGCGGTCCGCATGGATTGCACCTGCTCCGGCGTGAAGGTTTTCAAGTTGTGGCAGAAATCATCAATGCTCCAGGCGACCAGGTTTTTTTCGCGGGCGCTCAAACGGCCGATTTCCGCGGCCCAGCGGGTATAATCCAGCCGGAAGGGCTCCGAATACAGACGCGTCTTGGGCGGCGATTCCGACGGCGGGACCAGCGTAACCCAGACGTTGATGCCCTTTTCGCGGGCCAGCGGCAGGAACACCTGCAAATCCTCCCAATCGGTGGGGCGGTGCCAGATCAGCCAGTTGTAG
>JBBQYD010000618.1:0-3086 GCA_038209025.1 Verrucomicrobiota bacterium
CACCGGGATGCCCCGCCTCCCCCAGGGCGGACTGCGCCCCCGGGTAAGTTTGCCCCTATACACATTTGCCGCCCTCTGCTAGATTCCTCACACTTATGGCACTTGACGATTATTTACTCGAAGCCGATGATAAAATGAGCAAGACCGAGCAGGTGGTCGTGCATGAATTCACGGGGGTCCGCACAGGGAAGGCTTCCCCCAGCCTGGTGGAGAACATCATCGTGGAGGTCTATGGCTCCAACATGCGCATTCGTGAACTGGCGGGCATCACCACCCCGGAGGCGCGCATGCTCAGTATTCAACCCTGGGACGTAAATTCCCTGCACCCGATTGAGAAGGCCATTCAGAAGAGCAATCTGGGGCTGAACCCCTCCGTCTTCGGGAAGTCCGTTCGTATTTTCTTTCCCGAGCTGAGCCAGGAACGCCGCCAGGAATTCGTGAAGATCATCCGCAAAATGGCCGAGGACGGCCGGGTGGCCGTCCGGCACGTCCGCCGCGACACCATGGAGCAGATCAAGAAGCACGGGCACGATAGCGGCACCACCGAGGATGAAGTCAAGCAATCCGAAAAGGAACTTCAGAAGCTGACGGACGATTACATCGCCAAAATCGACGCGCACCTCGCCCGTAAAGAAAAAGAAATCATGACGGTTTGACGCAGCGGGCGAACGAGTCTTTCGCCCAAAGCGTTAACGCGGGTTCGAATTGGTCGCCGGCTCCTCAAACCGAATCACAGTTTCTCCGGTTTTGGCGTAGCCCAACCGCTCCCGAGCCAGCCGCTCCACCGCTTTGGGATCTGAACGAAGGGCGTCGATGGAGGTCTTCAATTGCCGGGAGGTTTCCTCGGCGCGTTGGATTTGGGCGTCCAACGTCATGATCCGCTTGCGCATCCGTTCGTTTGTCTTGATCAAAGGCAAATACCACACCGCAATGCCCAGAAGGCCAGCGAGGAAGAGCAGAAACACGACGATTTTCGTCAATTTGGCCCAAATGCCCAGATCGACATTCACCGGGCCATTAAACCAGAGTCCGGCCGTGCGAAAAGAAAGAAATCCGTAAATCACTTTTGCACGCGCCGGTGGCCTTTGAGCACCCCGTCTGGACCGAACACCAACCGCAGGAAGTAATCGGGGGTGTTGTAGGTATCTATAAATGGGCTGTAGTAAGGACCATACGACCATGGATAAGCCCCATAGCCCATGGGCATGTGAACGTAGGTGCGCCCCCGGTGCGTCATCCACTCCGCCACCACGCTGTCATCCTTCAGCTTGGCCTGCTTGTCCGGCGGGCCGTAATCCATCACCGCCTGGTCGAACGTGTAGGCTCCCACCCGGCCAGCCCAGTCAACTTTGTTCGTCGCGCAACCGGACAGGGCCAGAGCTGCCAGCAAAACGAGTAACAACCGCGGGAACTTAAAGTATTCTTCACGCATGGCTTAATTTAATCGCCGGTTTGCGGAACGCAAACGGCCACGGATGGTTCCTCCGCCCCGGCGCCTTTGCCAAGGGGAACTTCCGGAAACTGTGTAATTTGAATTGTAACTCTGCCAGGAAGGGGCAAAATAACTCGAATGCTGAAGGGTGTGTTTTTAGTATTTGAACCGATCTCCTGCTGGGAAAATGTTTATCATTCCCGCCCGGGGTCGTTGCGCATTTTGCTTTTGGAGGTGATTCCGTTGCTGCTGCTGGCCATGGTGGCGGAGAGCTATCACCTGATGAAGTGGGGCAAGTGGCAGGATGTGATCGGTCACCAACGCTTCTTTACGCTGCACGAGGTGGCGGTGGTGGGCGTTGCCCAGACTCTGCTCTGGATTATTTTCATCCTGTTGGCCGCCCGGATGGTCCAGGCGCTCACCCAGACCTTCCACGCTCGCGGCAGTTACCAGCAGGCGTTGGCGGTGGTGTCTTATAGTCTGGCGCCCCTTTTCATCATCGAACTCTTCAATGCGCTGCCCTTTGTGTCTTTCTGGATTACCTGGGCAGTGGGCATGTTGTTAACCGTTCGCGCGCTCTACCATGGATTGCCTCGCATCATGGACCCGGATCCCATTCACACGTTTGGCCTCTTTCTCACGAGCACCATGATTATGGTCGTCAGCGGCGCCATGCTCCGTTTTGTGAGCTGGTGGTACTTTCGCGGGCATATCAGGAACCTGGACGACGTGATCGCCTCCTTAGGCGCGCGACTGCCTTTTTGACCACCCAGCCGCAAGCTTCCAGGACCCGGGAGGCTTCCTGCTCATGGCATTGAGCCAGCGCCGCCGTGATCCGAATGGCCCGCGCCCGCAATTTCACGTTTGAGGGGTTCAGGTCGATCATCAGGTTGCTCATCACCTTGCCGGTACGCGCCATCGACAGGGTGGTAAACGTATTCAGCAACAACTTGGTGGCGGTACCCGCTTTCAAGCGCGTGGAACCGGTCAGCACTTCCGGCCCCAAATCAATGGCCAGCAACACGGTTGGGCGCAACTCCGGCGGAATGCCCAGATACGGGTTGAAACAGACCATCACGGTGGCGGCCCCCCGTTCACGCGCCTCCTTCAAGGCACCCCAAACGAAAGGCGTCGTGCCGCTCGCGGCAATCCCGATGATCAGATCCCGCCGATCGCACCCGCGCGTGGCGATGTCGAGACCCCCGGCGGCAAAATCGTCTTCCGCTCCCTCCACCGCATGGCGCAGGGCGTGTTCCCCGCCCGCAATGATGCCTTGCACCTGTTCGGGCGGGCTTCGAAACGTGGGTGGGCATTCGCTGGCGTCGAGCACCCCAAGCCTGCCGCTGGTGCCCGCCCCGACGTAGAACAACCGCCCGCCGCGCTTGAAGGTCTTCACGGCCAGGTTTACAACCCTGGCAATCAGCCCCCGATGCTTCAGGAGCTTCGAGGCCACCCGGGCTTCCTCTGACAACATCAACTCAACCGCTTTGCCAACTGCCAGCCGGTCCAGGCCCAAGGAGCGCGGATTCCGCCTTTCGGTGGGGGACAATTGCCGCGATACGACCCGCGGGGTTGAACCACCGGCTGGCTTGCCGGGTTCGCCACGACCAGGGTGGTGCTTTCGTTTCACGGTCAGGATGTTCGCCATAACGAG
>JBBQYD010000619.1:0-3082 GCA_038209025.1 Verrucomicrobiota bacterium
TCTTCGCGCCCACTTTCAAGGTATAATGGAAGTTGTCGAAGGTCTCCAAATTAACGAGGGTGGGCTCTTTCAATCCCAGCGACTCCAAGCTCGAGTCGGTGGCAACGTCGGAAATTGCCGGAGTCGAGAGCGCGCTGTTCAGGCCGGAGGCCTTCGTGGCATCGAACTGCTCGCCAGCCTTGGGATCAGCCAGCTTCCACTCGCCCGATTCAGACTCGCGGGTGACTTTCCAGGAATTGGTGCTGGCGGGGTAATCCACGCTCACCGCACGGAGTTTTTCGACTTTGAAGAAATCCTTGCTGATCCATTGTTCCGGCTTCGGCTCAGCGTTAGCCAGCGGTTCCGATACAAGCAACACCGTGCCTGACCCCGCGCCGGTTTTCACATACCGGCCGTCCGGAAAACCTTCATCATCCATGCCCCCGAGCGGCGAAGGCTGGCTGGATTTGCGCAGGTGTTTCTTGCCCAGCCAAAGTTCGTGAATCGCCTTGCCGTCGCCAATCTTGAACTGGACGGTGGTAGCGCCGTTGGAGCCTTGCGTTTGGGCCAGCGAAAGCCGCGCCATCTGAGACGCGCCCACTTGCTCGGTCTGGACGGCCTTCAGCTCCCGCACCTTGAGCAGGAGATCACTGATTTCCGAGTAGTTGGCCGGGTAGTCCTTGCGTTCCCTCACCCGCCAGACATCGTCTTTCTTTTTGGCGAGCGTAAGCGAGTTGGTATCGTGTTTGATGGTGATCTCGACAATCTCGTTTACCGGGAAGTCGCCCAACACCTTCTTGCCGGCCGACTGGTTGGAGTTGGTCCACGATGACTTCTGTCGTTGTGTCAGGAGCAGCCCGGCGCCGCCCAGAACGACGACCAGTGCGAGCAGTATTACAACTTGTTTGCGGTTCATTTTGCGGCAGTGCGTTTGCGTTTGTAGAAGGCCAGGCCCACTCCAGACAAGCTGACCAGGATCGGCATGGCGGCTATGTTAAACCACTTTAGCCGGTTCTCGAGCGAGTCGATGTCCTGGCGGAGTTTCTTGCGTTCCCCTTTGAGTTTGATTTTAACTTCGCCTTCTTTCTTCCGAAACTCTTCCAAGGCAGCCTGCTGCTCCGGTGACATGATGAAGCGCTGGCCCTTCTCTTTCTTTTGCTGCAATTCGTTGAGCTGCCGCTGCGTTTCGGCCAGGCTATCCTCCAATTCCTTGATCTTGGTGCGATAGTTGGCCTCAGCTTCCGCCTGCATTTTCTTTACCACCGTGAATGGCCGGTTCTGCACCGCCCGGCTGCGGACGCTGATCAGGCTGTTGTCGCCCGCCAGTTGCTCCACCATGTTTTGAGCCAGGTTCAAGTTGCCGTTCATGGCCATCGCCATGTTTCCGAAGGGGCTCTGGACCTGGCGCAGCGCGAAGTTATCGAAGAGCATGTCGGCATCCGCCACGATGAACACGGTATTGGTTTGAGAGGACTCCGTGAGACCAGCCGGTTTATCGGCTGGTTTGGCCACGCTATTGGTGTCGCCGGATGCTTTTTCTTCAGGCGCGCCATTCGGAAAGGCCGTTTTGAATTTGCCGGTCAACCGGACCGCCAGGGCATATTCGGTTCCCGAGGGCTTGAACTCTTTGATCACATTCTCCCCGGACAAGTTAGCCATGAAACCATCGACCAACTGCGATTCCTTGGTGGTCTTGAGCAACACCGTCTTGGTCAGGCCCGCCGCCGGCGTGCCCGTAATGGCACCGGCGAACGGCAGCCAGATATTATCAATCTGACTGGTTACGATCTCGTTTTCGTTGATGCCTTCCGGAGTCACAGAAAGGAACGCTGGCGCCTGCTGGGGCTGTCCATTGCGCCCGCCCAACTGCATCATATAATTCATGTCGGCCACCACTTTGGAGGTGTCGATGGCAAGTCCCCAGGCCTTCATCAACTTTTCCAGGGACGACCCGGTATTGGGGATGCTGCCCAACATCTGGTTCTGCTCGCGGCTGTCAATCAACGGCAGCGGATCCAGGAAGGCCAGCAGCTTTCCGCCGCGCAACACGAATTGGTCCACCGCGAACTGCGCCTTGTCCGAAATCTCACGGGGATGAATGACGACCAGGACCTTCACGTCTTCCTCAATCTTATCAACATCCATGGGGATGGATTTGACCGTGAAATCGTTCCGCAGCTCGCGAATAAAGGCCCACGGCTGCTGCGCCCCTTGCTGCCCCGCGCGCATCATCATGGGGTTCGCGGGCGCGCCGAATACGGGCAGCGGACTCATGACCCCCACGACGGGCTTGTCGGGAGCATTGACCCGGGAAATGGCCCGCGTGATGTCATACTCGAGCTGACGCTCCCGATTCGGGGCCAGAAACGGTATGGCTTGCTTCTGGTCAATCAGGCTCACCGCCAGGCCCATGTAAAACTGCTCCCCGTTGGGCAGCATTTCCCCCTCGACGCCATCCAGGCGAGCCGAGTCTTCCGCGTCCGAGTCGGGCTGCGGGTCATACTTTTCGATGATCAGGTTCTTGCCCGCCGCTTGTTTATACTCAGAAAGCAGATCCTCAACTTTCTTGGCGTAGCCCTTGAGGAATACGGTCTGCGGGCTGGCATCGGAGGTTTGCGAGACATACAACCGAATTTTCACCGGTGTATCCAACTTCTTCAAGATTTCGCGGGTTCCGGAGGAAAGCGTGTAGGCCTTCTCCCGGGTGAGATCCACCCGCGTCTTCATGACGCCCATGATGAGGTTGACCGCGATCAGCACCACCGCCATGGCGGCAACCCCAACGGCCGAATACAAAAGGTTTTCTGTAGATTTTTTCTTCATGGCACGTTTCAAATTATCCCGCCCGATGGCTGCGCAAGATGACCGAGGTGGAGAATAGTGAAAACCCGATCAGGGACAGGAAAAAGATCACGTCTCGTGAGTCGAGCACACCCTTTTGAAAACCGTCAAAATGGGTTATCACGCTAAAGGAGGCAATGGCATCCACAAGCCAGGGGCTGGCCCAGTTTTCCAGCAGGTTGATTACTGGAGGGAACCCCGCAAGAATGAGGAACAGGCAGATGATCAACGAAACAATGAAGCTTACGACCTGCACCCGGGT
>JBBQYD010000620.1:0-3054 GCA_038209025.1 Verrucomicrobiota bacterium
GAAGCTCAGCGAACGCGAACTGGGCCAGCGCGTCATGCCGTTCCTGAAGATCGCGGCCGCCTAGCCCTCGATGCGGGCAGCCAGCCCGGGGGTCGGCCCGTCAGCCGGGGTGCAGTCATGAGAATTATTTCTGCCGCCAACGAGTTAATGCCGCCCGGGCAGAAAGTCTGCCTGGGAATCGGCTTCTTTGACGGAGTGCATCTCGGCCATCAGCAGATCATTCGCCAAACCGTGGCCGACGCACGGCGTTACGGCGCACTCGCGGTCGTCATCACTTTTGATCAGCACCCTAATGCCGTCGTGGCGCCTGCCCGGGTTCCTCCGCTCATCTATCCTCTCCAACGCAAATTGGAGTTGCTGGAGCAACTCGGCCCGGATGCGCTATTGCTTTTGCGCTTCAACCTGGCGTTTAGCCGCCAATCGGGAGAGGACTTCATCCGCGGCCTCGCGCGCGATCTTGGCCACCTCCAGAGTGTCTGTGTCGGGGCAAACTTCGTCTTTGGCCGCCAGCGCGCCGGAAATGTCGCCTTGCTTCAGTCTTTGGGCAAAGAACTTCTATTTGCCGTTCATGGTCTGGCGGCGGTTTCGCTCGATTCCAAACCGGTCAGCAGCACCCGCATTCGATCCGCAATCAGCGCCGGTCACCTCGATCTGGCCAGCCAGATGCTGGGCCGCAGCTATTCGCTTGTTGGGCACGTCCAAAAGGGGGATGGCCTCGGCGAGCAGTTGGGTTTCCCGACCGCCAACCTCCTGGTGGACGGGTTGGTGCTGCCTCCGCGCGGTGTTTATGCCGTCCAGGTGCGCGCCTGCGGCACAAAACATCGTGGGGTGCTGAACATTGGAATGCGACCCACCCTCCGGAATCCTCGTCCAGAGCTGCGGGTGGAGGCCCATCTGCTCGATTTTGAGGGAGATCTTTACGGACGGGAATTGGAGTTATATTTTGTAGATCGCTTGCGCGACGAGCGCCGGTTTGCGTCCACACCAGAGTTGCGGGAACAGATCGCCCGCGACATTCTGGAGGCGCTGGCGCGGTTTTGAACGCGGCGGCGTTTAGGTTGTCCATCGAGAAAGTGATTTTGCATCAAAAATGAATACTGGTATCAGTGCCATCAATGAAGCGGTTCAGGAGGCCAGCTCCTTTGTAAGCCCTTTGTTCAGTGAATTGGGCAAGGTAATCGTGGGCCAGTCTTATCTGGTCGAACGGCTGGTAATTGGCTTGCTGGCCAATGGCCACGTTCTCCTGGAGGGCGTGCCCGGCCTGGCCAAAACCCTTTCCGTCAAATCCCTGGCGGGTTGCTTGAACGTCAAATTCGCCCGCCTGCAGTTCACCCCGGACATGCTGCCGGCGGATGTGATCGGCACGCAAGTGTATAATCCCCAGTCGGGAAGCTTCAGCACCCGCAAGGGGCCGATCTTTGCGAACCTGGTGCTGGCCGATGAAATCAATCGCGCGCCGGCCAAGGTCCAAAGCGCTCTCTTGGAAGCCATGCAGGAAAAGCAGGTCACCATTGGCGAACAGACCTACGCGCTGCAAGAGCCTTTTCTCGTGCTCGCCACCCAAAACCCCATCGAACAGGAAGGCACCTACCCGCTGCCGGAAGCCCAGGTGGACCGCTTCATGTTGAAGCTCAAAATCGGCTACCCCTCGCGCGCGGAAGAGCGACAGATCCTCGACTTGATGGCCCGCACTTCCGGCACCCCATCGACCCGCTCGGTCATTGATCCGGAGCAAATCCTCCACGCCCGCCAGGTGGTAAATGACATCTATATCGACGACAAGGTGAAGGATTACATTGTGGACCTGGTCTGCGCTACCCGTGACCCTGAGGCTTACAAAATACCAGTTAAGGACTTCATCCAATTGGGCGCCTCGCCGCGCGCCACCATCGCCCTGACCCTGAGCGCCAAAGCGTTTGCCTTCATCCGCGGACGCGGCTACGTCACCCCGCAGGACGTCAAGAGCATCGGCATGGATGTGTTGCGCCACCGCGTGGCCATCACGTATGAGGCCGAAGCCGAGGAAATGACCAGCGAAGCTGTCATTCAGAAAATCTTCGACCAACTGCCCGTGCCGTGATCCCGCGCGAAATCCTCAAGAAAATCAGGCAGGTTGAGATCCGGACCAACCGCCTCGTCAGCGAGACGCTCGCAGGCCAGTACCACAGCGTCTTCAAAGGCCAGGGCATGAACTTTGACGAGGTCCGGGAATACCAGCCGGGTGATGAAGTCCGCTCCATTGACTGGAATGTCACCGCGCGGATGAACCACCCCTTCATCAAGAAGTTCGTTGAGGAACGGGAGTTAACCCTCTTGCTGCTGGTGGATGTGAGCGGCTCGGGCGTTTTTGGCTCGCGCTCCCAATCCAAGCGCGAACTGGCCACCGAGATCGCCTCCGTGCTCGCCTTTTCAGCCATCCGCAACAATGACAAAGTCGGACTGATTCTGTTCTCCGACCAGGTGGAAAAGTTCATTCCCCCGCGCAAGGGACGACGGCATGTCCTGCGGGTGATACGCGAGGTGTTGTTTTTCGAACCCGAACGCCGCGGCACCGACCTGAACCAAGCTTTGGAATTCATGATGCGCGTGA
This sequence comes from Verrucomicrobiota bacterium, assembly GCA_038209025.1. Lineage (GTDB taxonomy): Bacteria > Verrucomicrobiota > Verrucomicrobiia > Limisphaerales > UBA8199 > JBBQYD01. Next base: position 2,591 of record JBBQYD010000620.1, read on the forward strand.
CCAATCACCGCGCGATTTGCGTCGTCATTTCAGATTTCATTGGTTCCCCGGCTGAGCCGCAAAGGGGTGCCCGGAGCCGGACCCGCCCCCAGTTGTTGCTGCTCCAATCTCTGGCGCAGGCCGCCCAACCCATGCTCCGCCACGCCAATCGCAGGCATGATGTGGTGGCCGTGCAAATCTCGGACCCTTGCGAAATGGAGTTGCCCGACCTGGGCCGGTTGGTTCTACGAGATGCGGAAACCGGGGAAGTCGTGGAGGTGGATACGGGCGACCCGCGCAAACGAGCCGCCTTTGCCGAGCGTCAGGCGAAAAACCTGTCGGATACCGAGCGTCTCTTCCGCTCCGCCGGGATCGACAGCATTCAGGTGCGCACGGACCAGCCTTACGCCGCCGCCCTGGGCCGGTTCTTTGAAAACCGTGAACGCCGCCGCGCCCGGGGCTAAGACCTGTCATGACGAACGTTC
>JBBQYD010000621.1:0-3053 GCA_038209025.1 Verrucomicrobiota bacterium
CACTGGGGGGGCTCACCGGCTGCAACTTCCGCGTTGAGGCACGTCTCAAGCGCTCCAAACTGGTCAGCACAAACGATTATTCTCCCACGCGCCACGCCGCCCAGTTTTTTGTTTACCTTACCGTGGCTAATCGCAATCCCAACGCGGTCGGATTTCAGGAATGCTTCTGGTTCGGCATTCCGGTTTACGATAACCGCGAGCGAGTGGTGACGGCCTACGAAGCCCAGGATTTCGGCGGCACCAAACTCTTCATCTTCACTCCGGGCTCCGACAACTTCGCGCGCGGGAGCACCCATGACGGAGAATGGGTCACCTTTGAGAAGGATCTGCTTCCCCTGATGCGCCAGGGACTGGAGCACGCCCGGACCAAGGGGTTCATCAAGGGCTCGGCTGATCTTTCGGATTATCGGCCGTTGGGTATTTTCATCGGCTGGGAAGTCCCCGGGGTCTTTGATGTGGACCTCCAGATGCGGAATCTGAGCCTGAAGGCGATGGACGGCGGGAAGTAGAAGGCCCTGCCGGCGGTTGTTTGGCTGGCTGCGGGCGGTTGACGACCACCGGGCGCCAAGCTATAACCACCGCTGGTCACCCGGAACACCGTCTCCAAAGATGCCGGAAACACTTATGAACAATTACCATTCGATCCGCCAGTTCGCGGTCGCGCTGGGCCTCGGTTGCGCGCTGGGCCTGGAGGCGTGGTGCGCCGAAGCGCCGGTTAAGACCGACGCGCAATGGCAGGAACTTCGGCAGAAAGCCATTGACCGTCCGCGGCGCCTCATTTTTAACAACGACGGCAACGAGCCGGTGGTTTTCTGCAAGTCAACCAGCCAGGACGAACTGCTCGCGCTCCGAACCAAGGACCTCGCCGGCACCCAGGTGGACTCCATTTTCTATTGCACCTGGAGTTCGGGTTTCTCCCTGTTCACGCACCGCACGCGGGCCGGCCAGGTCTTTGCCACCCGCGAAGGCCGCTTTACCAACAACCTGGCCCCGGCGTTTCTCCGACAAGGCATCGACCCGTTGCAGGTCATGACCGACTTCGGCCATCAGCGGGGCATCGAGGTGCTCTGGTCGATGCGAATGAATGATACCCACGACGGTTCCACCACCGATTACGGGCCGGTGATGTTCCGCGCCAATAATCTCAAGACGCAGCATCCCGAATACCTCATCGGCTCCGCCACCCAAAAGCCCCGCTACGGAATCTGGTCCGCCGTGGACTACGGCTTGCCCGAAATCCGGGACCTGGCCTTCGCCTATTGCGAGGAGGTGGGCCGCAATTACGATATCGACGGCATCGAACTCGACTTCTTCCGCCACGCCTTCTTCTTTCGTTGCTCGGCCACCAATCAGCCCTGTGGCCCGGTGGAGCTGAAGGCCATGACCGGGTTGTTGCGCCGCATCCGGGCGATGACCGAGGAGGTGGGCCGCCGTCGCGGACGCCCGATGCTGCTGGCGATCCGGGTGCCTGACTCGGTCGAGTACTGCCGGTTCATCGGCCTGGACCTGGAGGAGTGGCTGCGCCAGGGGTTGGCCGACCTGCTGGTCGTCACCGGTTACACCCAGCTCAACCCGTGGGATTATACCGTGGCCCTGGGGCGCAAGTATCACGTGAAAGTCTATGCGTCTCTGGACGAGCCACGGGTGCGGGATGTTGACTCGGCGAAAGCGCGCGCCGAGCTGGCGAGCTACCGCGGGCGCGCGTTGCAGGCGTGGGCCGCCGGCATGGACGGCATTTACATGTTCAACTTCTTCGACCCCAAAAGCCCGCTCTGGCGTGAACTGGGCGACCCCAAAACCGCCCGGGCACTGGACCGGACCTACTTTCTCAGTCCCCGGGGCCCCGGCACCATGTATGTCCCCCATCAGGCGTTCATCCAGGTGCCGGTCCTAAACCCGGCCAATCGCATTCCCCTGGCTCCCGGCCGCCCCGTCGTGCTGCCGTTGTCGCTGGGCGAGCGCGCGGGACTCGCGCAGCCCGCAGTCCTCCGGCTCCGCTTTCAGAAGCTTGAGAACCTGGACCTCCTGCGTCTGCGCTGGAACCGCAAACCACTTAAGAGCAGCCCTTCCCAGGTGGGGGTGTGGACGGAATATGCCATCCCCGCCGGCTGGGTTGAGCCGCAAAGCAACACCATCGAGCTGGGCGTGGCGGGTGGCGCCGATCCGAAAGCCTGTCTTACGGATCTTTGCGTCACCATCCGTGGTAGCAAATAAAGCAACAAACCGGAAGGGCCGGGTTCACGCCCGGCGAGCGGCGCGGGGGCTTTGCCTTGACTGCCGCCACTTTCTCCGTGAACCAACCTGACCAGTACTAAAGCGATCGCCCGGAACACGCCTCAATGCACTGCCCGAATTTTCGTGCATCTTTCCGTGCCCCGTCGCATCCTTGCGCGACTTTACGTCATGGGCGGCACAATTGCACAGTCACCAGCCGGTCTGGCGACCCCCTCGGGCCCCCCCCGCACTCCCGTGCCCCCAACAATCCCACTGATGCCGCGCAACGAAGCTCAGACCCGGTTTGAGTTGATCGATCCTGCCCTTGAAGATCGGGGCTGGAACCGCCGCACCGAGCTTCGCGATAACGGCCTTGGCGACTTCCAGGCCGCCTTCGGCAATGACGCCGCGGAAATTGACACTCGCAATCCGCAAAAGAACGCCAAAGTCATCATCGCCACCTATCAGACCCTCGATCACAAAAAACGCCCCTCCGCTGGCTACAAGGCCACCGTGGAGGACGACCCCGCCGACCCTCAGGCCATCGATCCATCCTTCTTCCTCAAGCATTACCCGCCCGGCTATTTCGATGTCATCGTCATTGACGAATGCCACGCTCCGCCAGGCGGTCAACCAGCCGAGTTGCTACGCAAGACCAAGGAAACCCTGTTCGCGGCATGAGAACGAGCAACCCATGCAATAGGGGTGGGGACGGCTCGTCCCCAGTTCTCCTCCTGTAACTGGGGACGCCACTTGTGGTGGGCACGAGCCGCCCCCACCCCTGCGCCATGAAACCTGAGGACCTCAAGCGCCTCATTGTGGGCAAGCGCCAGTGGACC
>JBBQYD010000622.1:0-3043 GCA_038209025.1 Verrucomicrobiota bacterium
CGGTCACCACCACGTTGATGGGGTGCGGCGCCTTTCCGGAGACGCACTCGCTCTCCTTGCGCTGGCTGGGCATGCACGGCTCCGCTTTCGCCAACTGGGCGGTGAGCGGCGAGTATGAGCCCCGCAAGAACGTGGCTGACCCCATGAAACTCATCGCTCCCGGAGCCGATTTATTGCTGGCTTTCGGGGTTCGCTTTGATGATCGCGTGACGGGCAAAGTCGATCAGTTCTGCGAGCACGGCACGATCGTCCACATCGACATCGATTCCTCGGAAATCAACAAGAACCGGCGGGCGCACCTGCCGATCATCAGTGATATCAAATACGCCCTGACCCGGTTGCTGGAGATGATCAAAGAGCGTCCGATTGAGAAAAAGTTCACGGGCTGGCATCGGCAAATCGCGGCCTGGAAAGCCAAAGCACCCTTTGGCTACCTGGTGACCGAGGAGGTGATGAAGTCCCAGCACATGCAGGAACATCTTAAGGGACAGGAAAGCGAAGTCATCCTGCCCCAGATGGCCATCGAGACGCTGTATGAAATGACCGAAGGCAAGGCCATCATCACCACGGGCGTCGGCCAGCACCAGATGTGGTCCGCGCAGTTCTACAAGTTTTCGCGCCCGCGGCAGTTCCTCACCAGCGGGGGCCTTGGCGCGATGGGGTATGGCTATCCGGCAGCCCTGGGCGCCAAGGTGGCTTTCCCCAATGAGCAAGTGGTGGACATCGATGGCGATGGTTCGTTCCTGATGAACGTGCAGGAACTGGCCACGGCGCACATCGAAAAAATCGCCGCCAAAGCCATCATTCTGAACAACCAGCACCTCGGGATGGTGATGCAGTGGGAAGACCGTTTTTACGCGGGCAACCGCGGCAACACCTACCTGGGCGATCCCACCAACCGCAAGGAGATCTACCCGGATTACGTGGCCGTTTGCAAGAGCTTCGGCGTGGGCTGCGAGCGGGTGATGTACAAACGTGACCTCCGCGCGGCCATGCGGCGCATGCTCGAATCCAAAGAGCCTTACGTGCTGGACATCATCGTCCCCTATACGGAGCACGTGCTCCCGTTCATCCCGGCGAACCGCACGGTGGCGGACATGATCTGGCAGCACCACTGATCCTCCCGCCTTTGGCCGGTTCTGGCGCGGCCCCTGCCACCGGCGATCCGCTGGTGGTGGGGGCTGCCGTTTTGGCGGCAGACATGATGCCAGGCGTACGTAAAGAAGGCGGGGGAACGAGCCCCCGCCTTGTGGGAAAACCAAGCCGAATTACTTCGTGCCGAGGATGGCGTCTTTGGCCGCTTTCGCGACGCGGAACTTCACGACGCGTTTGGCGGCGATCTTGATGGTCTCGCCAGTGGCAGGGTTGCGTCCCATGCGCGCTTTGCGATTCACCAGGACCAGTTTGCCGAGTCCAGGGAGGGTGAAGGTGTTTTTGGCATTCTTGTAAGCCAGTTCCACGAGCGTCTGGAGACTCTCGGTAGCCTGTTTCTTAGTGATGCCGACTGCATCCGCAACGGCCGCGGCGATTTGTGATTTAGTCAGTGCTTTTGCCATAGGTTGAGGAACTGAATACCGGCGAAAGCACAGGCATTCAAGCGAAAATCACACAAAATCGCAGTTTTTTTCGTTGCATTTCCGCACATAAAGGGAGCGGAAGTTCAGGGTTTTACCGCGGCGCAGCGGGTTTTACCGCCCCCTTGGGCAGTGGTTTCATGGTCATCGGGTCGCGCAACGGCAGCTCAACCAGCACCCCGCCCGCAAGCTGCGGCAGCTTCACATCGTGATCCGGATGGCCCAAAAGGATCTCCTTCTTTTCGCCCACGACCAGGATGACGAGCTTGTCCATGTTGAAATATTTTTGCGCCACGCGCTGGACGTCCTCACGGGTGATGGCTTTGATGCGGGAGCGGAAAAGGTTCCAAAACTCCGGGTCTTTGGCGTAGCGCCCGGTGAATTCGTCCTGCGCAAACGTATTGACGACCTGCGCTTTGGTGGAGAACGAGCGCGGGAACCGCTCAATCCATCCTTGTTTCGAAGTGTTCAACTCCGGCTCCGACACCAACTCATCGCGCATGCGCTGGATTTCCTTGAGCACGATGGAGGCGGCGTAAGCGACCGTGCGCGACTTGGTTTGGAATCCGGCGGTAAAAGTGAGCGGAAAGTAAACGCCCCCCGGGAAACTGGAACTGGCCGAATAAGCCAGGCCCTCATCCGAACGGACCCGATTCATGATGCGGGAAGTGAAGCCGCCCCCGCCCAGGACATCATTCATGACCAGCACCGCAAAATAATCGGGGCTGTCGCGCCGGATGCCTGGCAGCATGATGGCCACGCGGCCCTGGTTCACGTCCTTGTCCACCACATACACGCCGTGGGAAGCGAATTTGGTATCGCCGTTCACCGCGCCTGGTTTTGCTCCCTGGCAGGGCCAGTTGGCGAAGAGCGCCTCGAGCTTCTGGATCATTTCGTCCCGGTCGAAATCACCACTGGCCGCGACCACGAAATTGTCCGGATGGAACCATTGGCGATGGAACGTCTCCAGGTCCGCCCTGGTGATGGAGTTCACCGTGTTGGTGACGGGCAGTTGGTTTGCCCAAAACTGCTCGCCGTAGGCCAGGAACGAGGCCTCGCGCGATTCAATGGCGGCAGACTCGTCGTTGCGAGTCATCATGCTCTGGAACATTTGCTGTTTGCGCAACGCAAGGCGATCTTCCTGAAAGCGCGGCGCGCTGAGGGCCTCGCGCAAGATGGCCAAACCCTCCTCCAGATCCTTGGCCAGCAGGTTCAGGCTGACGCTGCCTTGCGTGTCGCCGATTGCGGAGTTCAATTGCGCGGCCAGAAAGGCGAGGCGCTCCTCCATTTCCTCCGCCGTCCTGGATTGCGTGCCGCCACGCGCCAACATGTAACCCATCAGCGGCGCGAGCCCAAGTTTGTCGCGCGGTTGAACATACTCTCCGGTTCTCACGTAAACCACGATGTTCACCAGCGGCAGTTCGCGGTCGGACACCACGTAAGCCACCGGGCCCGACTTGAGTTGCACC
>JBBQYD010000623.1:0-3040 GCA_038209025.1 Verrucomicrobiota bacterium
GGGCGAAGACCCAGGCAATCGGCGGCGCGGGGCGGGCGCGGGGCGGCGGAATCTTGTCTCGAATCCGAACCCGATCTCCGACCAGGAAGAAAGGTCGATCGCGAGCTCAAGGGATCGCTCGCTTGCACCTCTCGGTGTCGACAGTAGCCCCGTCCCCCGTCCGGCCCCCACTCCTGGTCGCCATTCTGGTCGTGTCCCTGGCCTTGATCGCGGGCAAGGCCCCCCTGATCCTGATCCGCCGCCCAGGACTGCCTCACTTCTTCCTCGCCTCGCGGACGAAGTGGGGCAGTTCGGGCACGATGATCTTCTCCATGGCCAGCCGGACCGCCGCCTGCGAGCCCGGCATGACCAGCACGATCACGTGCCCCATGAGACCCCCGATCGCCCGGCTGAGGATCGCCGCCGGGCCGATCTCGCGGGCGCTGGCCGGGAGCCACCCGGCGATTTCCTTGACCCGCTCGGGTTTGATGGGGCTGGCCGCTTCGACCCACATCATGCCGGCCAGCAGGAAAACCAAAGCGCCTGGCAACCAGCGAGTGATCGCACTTTCCGAGGCGGGAATCCGACAGCAGTTTCGCATCTCGAAAGTATGGCGGGAAGCGGAACGAAATAGAAGGAGGAACATTCGCCCGTGCCAGGTCAAAGGCCTCGCGCGTCATCCGCCGCCCCGCCTGTCAATAGGGCATTTCCGGTTCGGCGCCGGGACCGCGGCCAGCAAGTGATGATTTGATTTTAAACGACTTTGGATTAACAGTAGTTAACGGCGCAACCGTGTGATTTGGTTATGGAAGTTTATTATAAAGATCTCATCTCAGAGGAAGGCTCCCTCGACAACCTGGTGGACAACCTGACCCTGGTCGTGCAGGGAGCAGACGATTTTGCCGCGGTGGTGGCCGATAGCATCCCCGCGGAAGAACTGCATCCGCGCCTTGAGCGCTTGAAAGAGGGATGCCTGAAGCTCAAGCAGCAGATTGTGGCGGGCTCGATTGCCACGGATAAAGCCATGCGCCGGAATCCGTATTCGACCGCCGGATTCGCGTTTGGCGCGGGTTTGCTGCTGGGGTTCCTGGTATGCCGAAGCCGCAGACGGAATTAGCCCCGCACCTGCGCCATTGAGCCGGGCTGGCCTTGCCCGGTTCGCCCGGTTGCGACCCCCGCCGTGATTTCCGCCGCCCGCACCGCCACCGCTTCCGCGCTGTCCACCCAGGCCCTGAAATCAAAAGCCGGGCGTTGCACCGCCGGGTCGAGCAGACGTTCCAGGCGGAACCTGGCGTCCCGCATCCCCAAGCCGCAGAGTTCCGCGTCCGCGGAATTCACATGCTGCTCCGGGTGGTTCTCCACGGGGATCATCAGCAACGGTTTGCCCAGGTAGGCGGCTTCGCTGATGGATTCAAACCCGGCGGTGCAGACCACCCCGCCCGAGCCAGCCATGAACCGGAGGTACTTTTCGCCGTGCAGTGCGTGGAACGTCAGGTTCGGGCGGCGCTCCTCCTCCGGCGGTGCTCCGGGCTTGTCATAAAAGCAATGGACCGGCACCTCCGGGTGTTCCCGGTGCCACTGTTCAACCTCCACCTCGTAACCGTGGTTGAGCAAATAGACCAGCAGGTGCCTGCCCTTGGCCTCCGGGGTCAGTTGGAACAGTTGCCGGCGCAGAATGGGCGGACAAACGAAAATGCGTTTGGCGGGCAGGTCTTCCGCGGGGTAAAAGGAAAGCGCCAATCGGGCGGCGTTGGCCCCGGTCAGGTTCACGTAGCGCCTCATGCCGATTCGCTGGAGCGGAAAGCCTTTGATGCGAGGGTAGCGCGGGTGCTCGAACATGAAGTGATGAGCGACGGACAGCATCGGCACCGGCGACCTTCGGCGCAAATAATAATAGCCCACCAGCGGTTCCAGGAAATTGATGACGAGGTCGGGCCGGGTTTCGCGCAGGGCATTGTGGACCATGTCCAGGCTCCGGCTGTACACGGGCAGGCGGCGGAACAGGTGAATGGCGGAGCGGATGGTGGAAATGGCCCGGCCTTGTTTCATGGAGAAACCCGGGCTTTCAAAGGTCCGCACCGGAACGTCGAAGGCTTCCGGAAAGAAAGAGGGCAGCTTGCGGCTTGGGTTGGTTCCCGCCAGCACCGCGACGACCTTGTGGCCGTGGTTGGCAAGCATTTCGCGGTAGGCGATGGCCTGGGTCATGTGCCCGCGGCCGTCACCTTGCACCGCAAATAAAACGTTCATCGGAAAATCGCGTAAAAGTTCCCACTCAACCCGCGGCGCCTCTGCCTCGACCTGCGTCGGCGCGTTGGCCGGCAAGAGCTTAATGCAACCCCGCGCGGTGACAACTCCAGAAGCCTGGGGCTAGCGTTTCATCTTGTCGCGCGCCGCTTCCAACACCCGCCGCTCGCGATCGGTCAGGCTTTGAATGCCGTGGGCGGAGATTTTATCCAGGATGGGATCCACTTCCCGGCTAACGAATTCGTCGGCCGGCAACTCCTCGGCCGGGATCTTTTTCTGCTTTGACCAGATGCCGGAGCCGGGAGATTGCACCCGGACCAGATGCGGAGCTGAAGGGTTGCGGCGCCGGGGTGTGGGCCATTGCCAGTGAATGGCGTAGCGCACGAAGAACAAGCCGGCCAACAAACCGCCCAGGTGCGCCGCGTGCGCCACGTTTCCGCTGGGCGCCAGCACACCATAGACCGCTATGAAGCCGGAGAGCGCCAGTAACCACTTGGCTTTCATCGGGATCACGAAGAAAAGCATCAGGATGCGTTCGGGGAAGAGGACGGCAAAGGCCGCCACCAACCCGAAAACCCCCGCGGAAGCGCCCACCACCGGCGCGCCAGAACTGCCGGGCAGCAACGCCGCCAGGCATTGGACCAGGCCGCCGGTTACCCCGCTGGTGAGGTAGAGGGCGAGCATGCTCTTTTGCCCGATGGCTTGCTCGACCTCCTTGCCAAAGAGGTAGAGCCCCCAGGAATTGAACAGAATGTGGAGCAGACCCGCATGCATGAACTGGAACGTGAACAACTGCCACAGGAAACCGCGGCCCAAC
>JBBQYD010000624.1:0-3033 GCA_038209025.1 Verrucomicrobiota bacterium
AACGGGTTTTCCGGGTTCCATAGGAGGTTAGGTGGACACGTTGGCTGGCTGCCTGCCAGCTTCCGCCGGCGCCGAAGGGGCCGTCCACCGCATGGGTACAAAATTGCGATGCAACCCCAACTGCCGGGGAGGCAGCCCAAAGGCCAGCCCCATCAATTGGGTGAAATACACGGTCGAGATCCTGGCCGCACCCCAGCGTTTCTCGATCTGATCGTGATAAGCGTCCAGGTTGAACTGGCAAAGTGGACAAATGGTGGCAATGACGTCCGCTCCCCGCCTGACGGCCTCTTTCAGCAAGATATAGCTCAGGCGGAGGCCCGCCATGGGCACCGTGCCCGTCAGGCTCCCGCCGCAGCACTTGGTCTTTAATGGATAATGCACGATTTCCGCCCCGAGGGCGGCCAGGAGTTGGTCCATGGTGGTGGGGTTCCAGGCTTCATCAAAGGTGGCGTAGGGCCGAACCACCTGACACCCGTAATAGGGGGCTACTTTCAGGCCTTTAAGCGGGCAGACCACTTTCTGCCGAATGGCCTCAATCCCCACATCATGAAACAGCACATCCAGGGGATGTCTCACCTTGGTCGTGCCTTTGTAGGCAAGGTTGGCAACCTCAAGCGATTGATGCACCGTCTCGCGAATCTCCGGAAAATCGGCCACGTTGTGCTTGGCCTTGTTGAGCACCAGGTAGCAGGCGCTGCACGGCGTGAGCAGGTCCTGAGGGCCGGTCTTTTCCGCAATGGCGAGATTTCGCATCGCCAGCACCGATGCTTCCTTCTCATCCACCGACATATAGGCGGTCGCCCCGCAGCAATTCCAGTCGTCCAATTCCTGCAGTTCAACACCCAGGTGACGCATCACCGGCAGCAACGATTCCTCGTAAGCACGTCCGAGCCCCTTCAATGAACAACCGGGAAAATAGAGGTATCTCATGGAATCTCCTTTGGCACGGGTCGGCGGTGCGGGCGCACGCCATTACCGTTGGTGACGTTCTTAAGCATGGCGACCAGTTCGCTCTGCCGTTTTATGCGCTCCGGCTTTAACACAAATCGCCCGGTGCGGATGAGGCCCAACCCCAGGCGCCAGGAACTGAGCACCGCCCGCCAATTCGCCCGCATAAAGAGTTGCATGACCAGCAAGGTCTCGGTGATCCGCCCTTTGCTGGCCACCATCTTCGTGAATTCCTTTGCCAGAACAGGGATGGGCATGTGACGCGGGTAAACGTGCTCTTTGATGGCCCGTTGTTTGAGCGCGTACATGATATCGGTGATGCGGATTTGGCGGGGGCACTCCACGGTACACCCGTAGCAGGACGCGCAAAGCCAGATCGTATTGCTGCGAAGCACCTCGTTCTTGAAGTCGGCTCGCACCAGGGCCATCACCTGGCGCGGCGAATAATCCATGTAAATGGTGAGCGGGCAAGCTCCGGAGCAAGTCCCGCACTGGATGCAGCTCGGGAGTTGATCACATCCAGCCACGCTCATGATCTCTCGCCCGAACCCTTGCACCCGGTCGGCGTCATATTTAATCGTCCGTTTGATCTGCATCTTCATAAGAGCCTCCTACGGACCTGCCCCGCCCGGGGTGTGCGACTGTTCCGGGCGACACTTCCCCAATTCCAGTTGAGACTACCTCGTGGAAAAGCGAAAACGCTACCCCTAATTTGGTAAAAGCTTACCTTAAATTGTTCAATCCATAATCAACTGCATCAAAGCTGCTTATTCATGCGCTGCACTCGCACCCCGCTGTTTTCCCAAATTCTTTCCTTTCCTCTGATCAAAGTTAAGGGTATATTGCTGCGGTACTTGGTGGAATAATCCGGTGTCAAGCAGGTGTTTTCAATTCGCTTGACGCCGTGAGGCTTCCCTGGGTAGTTTATGCTTATGATTCAACGTTCCTGCAGGCGCTCCGAGAATCGGCGGGGCTTTACTCTGATTGAATTGCTCGTGGTGATTGCCATTATCGCCATTTTGGCGGCCATGCTGCTCCCCGCTCTTTCGAAAGCGAAGGTTCGCGCGCAGCAGGTTTATTGTGTCAGCAACCTCCGCCAGCTTGCCATCGGCTGGAAAATGTATTCCGGGGATAATCAAGACCGCCTGGCTTCCTCTTACCCGGGAGTCGGCGTCACCATTCCTCCGCAGAATTATCTTTCTTCCTGGTGCTATGGCAATGCGAAAACCGATGGAGCCGCAGGCTCCTACGGCTATGCGGGCACCGATATCAACGGCATCATGGCGGGCGTCATTTTCCCTTACGTGAAGCAAGTCAAAACCTACAAATGCCCGGCGGATAACCGGACCGCAAATGTAGGGGGCAAACCGATGCCCATCGTGCGAAGCGTGTCGATGAATAGCTGGCTGGCAGGCCGGTCCTTCGGCGACCCCGGTGGCTCGTGGGATTACCAGACTGCCTACAGCGGCGGTGGTGGATCCCCGGGTGCCCTGGCGGCTCTGAAATACAAGCTTTTCATCAAGGATTCCCAACTTCTGCAACCCTCCAAAACCTGGGTTGTGCTGGACGAAGACAAAGATAGCATTAATGACGCGATGTTTTTGGTGGATATCGAGCAGGGAACAGGCATGCCAGACATGGCCTCCCGCATCCACGATTACGGCTACGGCATCAACTTCGCGGACGGCCACGCGCAGATTTATAAGTTCAAGGACCGCGAATGGGCGAAGGCCTGGCCCAACCGATTGAGTGAGAAAGGCGCGGACTGGCGGCAAATCACGGAAGTGACGACCCAGTTAAACCAATAGCAGCCTGAACAGTTCTCTGACGGCCCTTGTCCTCCCACGAGCGGGACAAGGGCCGTTTCCGTTTAGGACCAGGGTTTTCCCGTTTAGACAGCCGGCCTCCCCGCCGGAATTCAGCATGAAGAAAGAACGTGCGGAATCGGCTGCTCCGGAGTTAACTACCAGCAAATGAACATCCAGGTCGCTGTGCTTTGCGATGCCGCCACCGATAATAGTGGCAAGCTGAACCTCTTGGGTGCGTTTGACACCATCTACACCCAGCAACTGCCGGCGGTGCATC